>JAKOWQ010000355.1 GCA_029781465.1 Pseudomonadota bacterium | reverse complement strand
GGCAACGAAGTGCTGGTCACGTCCCGCGCCGGGGCGCAACTGGTCGGCAAGCTGCGGGGCGCGGCCGAGCAGTGAACCGGTGCCTCGCCCCCCACATGCTTGAGCGCCCGTGGGGCCGGGATCGCCTGCCCGCGCCGTTTGCTGCGCCTGCCGGGCAACGGATCGGAGAGATCTGGTTCGAGACTCCGGCGCAGCTGGATGCGCTGCTGGTCAAATATATCTTCACCTCGCAGGCGCTGTCGGTGCAGGTCCACCCCGATGACGCGCAGGTCCGCGCCGCCGGATCGGGTCTGCGCGGCAAGGAGGAATGCTGGCTGGTGATCGAGGCCCAGCCCGGCGCGCGGCTGGGGATCGGCTTTCGCCACCCGGTCGATCCCGCGGCGATGCGCGCGGCCGCGCTCGATGGCTCGATCGAGGATCTGCTCGAATGGCACCCGGTTACGGCGGGCGATTTCTTCCGCATTCCGCCCGGCACGGTCCACGCGATCGGGGCCGGGATCGGGCTGATCGAGATCCAGCAAAACAGCGATATTACCTATCGGCTCTACGACTATGGCCGTCCGCGCGCGCTGCACCTCGATGCCGGCGTGGCGGTGGCGCGGGGCGAGCGCTATCCCGATGCGCTGCATTGCAGGGTGGCGGCCAGCGGCGGCCAGACGCTGGTCGATGGCCCCAATTTCCGGGTCGACCGGATCGACGGCGCGCCCGATGCCGGGGTGCGGGCGCGATACCGGGGCGCGGTGCTCGTGCTTCCGCTCGATGGTGAGGCGGAAGTCGGCTGTTCGGCGGTGAAGCCGGGCCAGTGCGCCCTGGCCGCCTCGCTTGATGACCTTGTCGTGGAGGGCCGCTGCCTGATCGCGCAGCCCTGCGCCTGATCAGGCCGACTCGGTCACCTCGATCCAACCCCCGCCGATCACGCGATCCCCGGCATAGAGCACCGCCGCCTGACCCGGCGCGACGCCATATTCCGGCTGGTCAAAGCGGATCGTCGTCGCCGCGCCATCGCCGAGCGGCCCATCGAGCCTGACCGGCACCGGTTTTGCCAACGAGCGCACCTTTGCCATCAGCGGCCTATCGGGCAACGGACCGATCCGGTTGGTTTCGATCAGATGGGCGGCGCCCACGGCCAGGAGACGGCGGGGACCGGCAAGGACGCGGCGGTTTGCCGGATCGATCCCGGTGACATAGAGCGGCTCGGCCTGCCCGCCGATTTCCAGCCCGCGGCGCTGGCCGACGGTGAAGTGCACGATCCCCTTGTGACGGCCCAGCACCGCGCCGCTTTCGGCGTGGACGATCTCGCCGCCCTCGCCCGCCTCGGGGCGCAGTGCTTCAACGACCCGGGCATAGTCGCCATCGGGAACGAAGCAGATATCCTGGCTGTCGGGCTTGGCCGCATTTCTAAGCCCCGCCGCTTCGGCCAGGGCGCGCACTTCGTTCTTGGGCAGCCCGCCAAGCGGAAAGCGCAGGAAATCGAGCTGGGCCTCGCTGGTCGCGTAGAGGAAATAGGACTGGTCGCGCGCCGGATCGAACGCGCGGTGGAGCTGAGGCCCCTGCGCGGTCTCGACCCGCCGCACATAATGGCCGGTGGCCAGGCAATCGGCACCCAGTTCGCGCGCCATGCTGAGCAGGTCGGTGAACTTCGGCCCCATGTTGCAGCGAATGCACGGGATTGGTGTGCGCCCCGAAAGGTAATCTTCGGCAAAGCGTTCAACCACCTCCTCGCGAAAGGCGCTTTCATGGTCGATCACGTGGTGGGCTATGCCCAGCCGGTCGGCGACGGCGCGGGCATCGCGGATGTCGTCGCCGGCACAGCACGCGCCCTTGCGCTTGGCCGCCGCGCCCTGATCATAGAGCTGGAGCGTCATCCCGATAACCTCGGCGCCGCTACGCGCGGCCAGCGCTGCCACCACCGAGCTATCGACCCCGCCCGACATCGCAACCACGATCCGCCTGGCCGCTGCAGGACCGGCAAGGCCGAACAGGCGGGCGGAATCTTCCGAACAGGGCAGCGCGGCATTCATCGTCGCGGCCCATACACCCTGCCCGGCCGCCGCGAAAGGCGCAGCAATCCGGTAAGCTGTGTCAACACAAGGTAAAGCCCGGCTTTACCTGATCTTGACCTTGTTCGGGCTATGCAGCGGGTCATGGAACTTGGAATCGACCTGATTGCCAGCCTGCGCGACCGGATCGGCAGCCCGCTTTCCCAAGCGGACGCGCCGGTTTTCGACTGGGCAGGACTGCATGCTCGCCTCGCGGCGGGGCATGCCGCTCGCAGGCAATTGTGCGAAAGCGATTCGCAAGTGCGGATTCTCGCGGGCGGTTTCGCCGATTGGAAGGCGCTGCACGACGAAGCGAAAGCCTCACGCGACGTTAACCGAACTGATTCAACAGATCGCAAAGCAGCTGCTGGCATCAAGGATGGCATCGCCGGACAGGTCAATGCCGGCGGCCGAGGACAATGATGATCGAAAACCAGAAGATCCGGCCCGCAATGGTCATCGGCCCGCTTGGGGAGCCGCTCACGGTCGATTCGCTGCCGTCGCCCGATACCACTCGCTGGGTCGTGCGGCGCAAGGCGGAAGTCGTGGCTGCGGTCAACGGCGGCTTGCTGACGATCGACGAGGTCTGCGAACGCTATGGCCTGACGCTCGAGGAATTTGCTTCCTGGCAGCGTGCGGTCGATCGCTCGGGCATGCAGGGGCTGCGGGTGACCCGGCTCCAGCACTACCGCGATCTTTACGAGCGCCAGCTCAAGTACTGACACCTGCCTGGCGGGACCAAGGGGCCGGCGCGAACCAGGTTTCGCGCCGGCCCCTTTCGTTTGCGCGGCGCAAGGAAAGGTTGCCGCCAGGCCACAGTGCCAAGCTGTTCGCAGGACCGTCAGTGCCATTCACCGAGCGCGCAATTGCCATGCATGGCGACCGGCCTTATGTCGCAGGCATCGACAAGGTGCTGTCTCAAGGCGGATTTTCCCACCCTTGCAGATGGTGATTTAGTGCGATAATACAGCTCGGGCGTAAGCACAGGGCCGCAACGTCGGCCAGAGGGCGGCAAGCCCAGGATGAAGGCGGTTCCGGCGATGAATTTCGATGCAAGAATAGACCAGGCCACGGCGATGGAGGACCCCGAGGGGTCCAACCCGCTGCTTGACGGGGAAGCCGACGATTCGCTTTCGCGCCGCCGCATGGCGATTGGCGCGGTTGCAGTTCTCCTCGTGCTGGTGGCGATCTGGTTCTGGAGCCATCGTGACACGCTGACAAAGGATGCGGCCGCTACCAAGGATCAGGCTCCGCTGGTCTCGGTAATCGTGCCGGGCAGGACCACAATCGCCGGAGAAATCAGCGTTAACGGTTCACTGGCGGCCCGCCGCGAGATGCCGGTGGGTATCGCTGGCGAAGGCGGGCAGGTCGTTTCAGTGCTGGTCGAACCTGGCCAGTGGGTCGGCGCGGGCCAGGTGCTGGCAGTGATTGACCGTTCGGTGCAGACCGAACAGCAGGCCAGTCAGGCCGCTCAGATCGAGGTTGCGCGCGCCAATGCCCAGCTGGCACAATCCAACCTTGACCGCGCGCTCAAGCTGGTGGACCGCGGCTTCGTATCCAAGGCCGACATCGATCGCCTGACTGCGACCCGCGATGCCGCGGTTGCCCAGGTTCGCGTTGCCGGGGCTCAGCTCGGCGTGCTCAAGGCGCAGACCCGGCGTCTCAATGTAGTAGCTCCCGCCGCCGGTCTTGTGCTTGAGCGCAAGATTGAACCGGGCCAGGTGGTCTCCGCCGGATCGGGCGTGCTGTTCCGGCTCGCCAAGGGCGGCGAGATGGAACTGCGCGCCATGCTGGGCGAATCCGATCTTGCCCAGGTTTCGAGCGGGGTCAGCGCCGAAGTTACCCCGGTTGGCTCGGATCGCTCTTTCACCGGACAGATCTGGCAGGTTGCCCCGGTCATCGATCCGGTTTCGCGCCAGGGGATCGCGCGTATCGCGCTCACCTATTCGCCCGAGATCCGTCCCGGCGGATTTGCCAGCGCCGTTATCAAGGCCGGAACCGTGGTTGCCCCGATGCTGCCCGAATCCGCGATCCAGTCCGACAACAAGGGCAGCTACGTCTACGTGATCGGCAAGGACAACAAGGTTGAGCGGCGCGATATCAAGCTTGGCGTGGTGACGGGCAAGGGGATCGCCATCGTCCAGGGGCTGGCCGGGACCGAGCGGGTGGTGTTGCGGGCGGGCGGATTCCTTTCGCCAGGCGAGACCGTGAAGCCTTCGGCAGCGCGCCAATAGACGGCCCGGCAGGAACCTGAGCGATGAACTTCCGCAACATCTCGGCCTGGTCGATCCGTAACCCGGTCGTGCCGATCATCATCTTTATCGGACTGATGCTGGCGGGAATCCTCTCGTTCAGCTCGATGAAGGTGCAGAACGATCCGGACATCGAGTTCCCGATGGTGATCGTGGTGATCTCGCAGCCGGGCGCCGCGCCGACCGAGATCGAAACCCAGATAACGCAGAAGGTCGAGGCGGCCGTCCGGACCATCAGCGGGGTCGAATCGATCAGCTCGACCGCTTCGGAAAGCTCCAACCAGACTCTGGTGCAATTCCAGATCGGCGAAGACATCAACGAGGCAGTCAACGAGGTCAAGAACGCGGTCGATCAGGCCCGCGGCGAACTGCCGGACGGCATCCTCGAGCCGCAGGTCTTCAAGGCCGAAACATCGTCGGATCCGATCGCCTATTTCGCGGTGTCAGCCGATGACATGACGCTTGAGCAGCTTTCGTGGTTCATCGACGACACGGTTGCCAAGCGTCTGCTCTCGATCACCGGCATGGCATCGGTCGAGCGCGGCGGCGGGGTCAACCGCGAAATCCGCGTGACGCTCGATCCGGCGAAGATGCAATCGCTTGGCGTAACCGCCAGCCAGGTCAACAGCGTGCTGCGCCAGCTCAACGTCAATGCCGCAGGCGGCAAGGCCGAGATCGCGGGATCGCGCCAATCGGTGCGTGTGCTGGGTAATGCCAAGACTGCCTATGAGCTTTCGCAGACCGACGTTCCGCTGGGCGGCGGACGCACGGTCAAGCTGTCCGATTTTGCCAAGGTGACCGACAGTTACGGTGAGGTCACCACGATCGGCAAGGTCAACGGCAAGCCGGTGGTAACCTTCGGCATTTCGCGCGCGCGCGGCGCCTCGGACGTCTCGGTCTACGACGGTGCGCTCGAAGAGATTCACAAGATCGAGAAAGAGCATGCCGGGATCCGCTTCACCCGCCTGTTCACCTCGGTCGACTATACCAAGCAGCAGTACGAGAGCTCGATTTCCTCGATGGTCGAGGGCGCGATCCTTGCCGTGATCGTGGTGTTCTTCTTCCTGCGTGACTGGCGCGCGACGGTGATCTCGGCGATCGCGATCCCGCTTTCAGCGATCCCGACCTTCTGGATCATGGATGCCTGGTTCGGTTTCACACTCAACAGCCTGTCACTGCTGGCGCTGGGCTTGGTCGCGGGCGTCCTGGTCGACGATGCTATCGTCGAGATCGAGAATATCGTCCGGCACATGCGCATGGGTAAGAGCGCTTACCAGGCCTCGATCGATGCCGCTGACGAGATCGGGCTGGCGGTTGTAGCCACCACTTTTTCAATCGTCGCGGTGTTCCTGCCAGTAGGCCTGATGCCAGGTGTTTCGGGGCAGTTCTTCAAGAACTTCGGGATCACCGTTGTCATCTCCGTGCTGCTCAGCCTGGCGGTGGCGCGAATGATCACGCCGATGATCGCCGCCTATTTCCTCAAGGCGCACGGCCACGCCGAACATGCCAGCGGCCCCTGGATGGATCGCTATCTCAAGGTGCTGCACTGGACTCTCGATACCAGCAAGGCCAAGGCGCTGCGCGCGCAGATTGCACCCGTCAGTGGGAACGCGATCTTGCGGCTGCTTGCCTTGATCCTGGTGCTGCTGGTTGGCGCGGCCTGGCTTGCGCCGCTGGGTGGCGTGCTGGTCGGCGCCGCGAAGCTCAAACAGATGATTGCGGAAATTCCGGCGATCGATTCCTTCGTGAGCTCTGGCTTTCTGGCCGCGGCGGCCTGGACGATCGTGGGCTGGGCCTACTGGCTCGCCGGGATTGCCCTGGCCTTCTTCCTGGCCTGGTGGATCATGCGCGGCATGGCCTGGCTGACCCGTCGGATCGGTCGCCTGTTCGGTCAAAGGTTCAATGCCTATTACGGCACCGTTCTCGATCGTCTTGCGGCCCGGGGGCAAGACCACCGGATCTGGATGGTTGGAGTGGGTGCTGGTTCGCTCGCGCTGACCGTGATCCTGTTCGGAACGATCCCGAGCCAGTTCTTCCCCGACGTCAATTCGGATTTCAGCATGATCGGCGTGGAGATGGTTCCGGGAACCACGCTCGCCCAGACGGAAGCCGTTGCCGACCGGATCGCGGCGCTGGTTTCCGAACGCCCCGAGGTCGACGCCGCGCTTGAACGCATTCGCGAAGGCAACGCCCGGCTGTTCATCACTCTCAAGGCCGATCGCGAAAAGAGCAGTCTCGATTTTGAACGCGAGCTGACCCCGGAATTGCAGAAGATTCCCGATGCGCGGGTTGCCTTTCAGAGCCTGAACGGCGGGGGTGGCGGGACTGGGCGGCCGATTTCGATCATGCTCTCCGGATCGGATTCGGTCCTGCTCGATCAGACGGCCGCAACCCTGGTCGAACAGATGAAGGGCCTCAAGGAAGTGGTTGCGCCGCGCGTCGCCGCCGACATGCGCCGCCCCGAGGTGATCATCAAGCCGCGGCTCGATCTGGCCGCGACCATGGGGGTGACCACCGCCGCGCTCAGCCAGACGATCCGTATCGCCACCATTGGCGATATCGACCAGAATGCCGCCAAGTTTTCGCTCAATGATCGCCAGGTTCCGATCCGGGTCCGTCTTTCGGAGGAGGCCAGGCGCGATCTGACCACGTTGAAGAATCTCCCGGTCGCGACCACCACTGGTGGCTCGGTGCCGCTATCGGCCGTGGCGGAAATCGGCTTCGGCTCGGGTCCGGTCAGCATCCAGCGCTACAACCAGAACCGCCGCGTGTTCATCGGTGCCGATCTGCCCAAGGGCGTGGTGCAGGGGACGGCGATGGCGGCGATCCAGAAACTGCCGGTCATGCAGAAGCTTCCGCGCGGGGTCTCCAAGGAACCGTTCGGTTCGGACAAGTGGCAGGAGGAAATGATCAGCAGCTTCCTCAAGGCGCTGCTCGCCGGGGTGCTGCTGGTGTTTTCCGTGCTGGTGCTGCTCTACCATCGCTTTGTCTCACCGCTGGTCAACATGAGCTCGCTGTTCCTCGCCCCGCTTGGCGGGCTGCTGGCGCTGCTTGTAGTCGGCCAGCCGATCTCGATGCCGGTGTTCATCGGCATCCTGATGCTGTTCGGGATTGTTGCCAAGAACTCGATCCTGCTGATCGATTTCGCAATCGAGGAAATGGCCCATGGCGCCAGCCAGTTCGATGCGATCGTCGAGGCGGGGCACAAGCGCGCCCAGCCGATCGTGATGACGACCGTGGCAATGACCGCGGGGATGATCCCCACCGCCGTCTCCCTTTCGGGCGACGGGGCGTGGCGCGCACCGATGGGCACGGTGGTGATCGGCGGGCTGATTCTTTCAACCCTTCTCACCTTGCTGATCGTTCCGGCCGGCTTCAGCCTGGCCGACGGGTTCGAAAAGCGGATCGGGCCCTGGCTGCGACGCAAGTTCCTGACCTTTGAGCCGGGCCATGGTCATCGTGTTCCGGGCAGCGGTCCAGACGCCGAGGCCGTGCCGGCGGAGTGAGCGCGCGCGGACAAGTCCTGCGTCTGGCAGCTCCCCCGGTACCGATCGATCGGGCGCGGCGGATGCGCCGCGCGGCGACCGGGCTGCTGGTCGCCATGGCCGTGCTCTACCTCATCGCCCGGCACTTCGCCGGACTTCATCCCGCGATGGGCTATGTCCTGGCCTTCGCCGAGGCCGGGATGGTCGGCGGCATGGCAGACTGGTTCGCGGTGACCGCGCTGTTCCGCCATCCGCTTGGCCTGCC
>JAKOWQ010000346.1 GCA_029781465.1 Pseudomonadota bacterium | reverse complement strand
GGCGTCGAGCGCCATTTCGGGCAGCATGGTCAGGCCCAGGCCATTGTCGACCATCTGCACCAGGGTGTGGAGCGAGGTGCCGATCATCGTGGCCGAGGCGCGCAGTTCGGGCCGGTTGCAGGCCGCCAGGGCATGTTCCTTGAGGCAGTGCCCATCCTCAAGCAGCAGTAGACGGTGTTCGTCGATCAGCTCAGGAGCGATTTCATCGGGCGGATCGCGCGGATCGCCCTTGGGAAAAGCGACGTACAGCGCGTCGAGCTCGATCGTTTCCTTTTCCACTTCGCCGGTGGGGAAGGGCAGGGCCAGCAGGACGCAATCCGCCCGGCCGTGGTGCAGCGATTCGATTGCCGCGGCGCTGGTTTCCTCGCGCAGGTAGAGCTTGAGCTGCGGGCGCTCGCGGCGCAGACGGGGGAGCATGCGGGGCAGCAGGAAAGGGGCGATGGTGGGGATCACGCTCATCCGCACCTCGCCCGAAAGCGGCTGCCCGGCGCTCTGCACCATATCGGAAAGCTCTTCGGCCTCGCGCAGCAGCCGATGCGCCTTGGCCACCACCGCATTGCCCAGCGGGGTAAAGCGCACCGCGCGCTTGGTCCGCTCGACCAGAACCACGCCAAGCAGCGTTTCGAGATCGCGCAGTCCCGCCGAAAGCGTCGACTGCGAGACGAAGCAGGCATCGGCCGCGCGTCCGAAATGCCCATGCTCGTGCAGCGCAACGAGGTATTGCAGCTGCTTGAGCGTGGGCAGGTAGGTGGTCATTCGGCGGCCTCGGCCGTAGGAGCGGCATCGTCGACGTGGGTCATCTTGAGCTTGCCGTTTACCACCGCGAAGGCCAGCTTGCCTTCGACCAGATCGAGGGCATCCTTGCCGAACACGCCGAAGCGCCAGCCTTCGAGCAGAGGCAGCTGCCGCACTCCGGCGGCGAGTAGTTCAAGATCCTCGCTGCGCGCGAGCAGGCGGGCGGCGACGTCGATTTCACGGCTGCGGATCTTGAGCAGCAGCTTGAGCAGGTCAGCCACCAGCGCGCCTTCCTTGCCCAGCGGGGCGCCGCGCGGGGTGCGGGGCGGCAGTTCATCATC
>JAKOWQ010000334.1 GCA_029781465.1 Pseudomonadota bacterium | reverse complement strand
TGAACGCAAGTACTGCCCAGCGGTATTCCTGACGCGATGACGATGCTTCCACCTAACCAGGACAGACTCTATGCGCTGGCCCCGGCGCGCGCTGCAAGGGTGCGGCGCAGAGCCTCGATCCGGCTGTCGACCAGCCGCACCGCCGCCCAGGCCAGCGCCAGCCCAGTCCCGGCGGTTGCCAGACTGAGCAGATCGGGATCTGCCTTGAACGCAGGTATCCCCGCGATCAGCCCGAGCACCAGCAGGTGACCGAGGTATAATGGATAGGACAGCTCGCCCACTGCGCGGTCAGCCGCCGAGCGCCCTCGCCAGGCATGGATCGCGGGTAATCCGGTCGCGACAAGCGCCAGCAGCACAAGGCGTGCGGGCACGAAGAACGCTTCCACCGGCCAGCCACCCGGCCACCAGCGATAGCTCGCCAGGGCCAGCGGCACCGCCAGGGCCAGCAAGCGCAGGCGCGGCTGCGCCCAGACCGTCTTGTGCGCGGCCCATGCCTTGTAGGCCAGCGCTCCGGTCAGAAACAGCGCCAGCTCGAAGGGGAAGAAACGATAGTTGAACGGATCGGCGATCAACCCGTTGGCGTCGGCGATCGCCCGCGCAAGCAGCGAAAGCCCCGCCAGCACGGCGATCTGCCAGGCCGGTCGCCGCACGATGAAGGGCGCGACGGCATAGAAGCACAGCTCGAGGCTGAGTGACCAGGCCGCCGGAATGGCCATGAAGTGGAATACCTCGCCCGCTCCCGATCCGGCGAAATGGCTGGTCCAGGCGAGGTGTCCGTCGCGCACGGTCAGAAACAACGGCAGATCTTGCCCGATCACGGTCAGGTTGAGCAGCGCCAGTCCGGCCTTTTCATGCCACGGCAAGGGGCTGTCGAAATAGGGGCTGAGCGGCGATCCGCCGGTGCGCCAGTGGACCAGCGTGAAGAAGGCCAGATGCAGCGCCAGAAACACCAGGTAGATGCCATAGATCCGCAGCATCCGGTTGAGGTAGAACGCGCGGTTGAGGCTGGGTCGGTCATAGCGCTCGTTGAGCACCAGCCCCATGTAGAAGCCCGAGATGATGAAGAAGCACTGCACCGCCAGCGGCCCGCCGATTAGCGTATAGCCCCCGATCCCGCCCGAATGCTCGAGCAGTACCGACAGGGCAAGAAGGACGCGTAGCCAGCCCATTTGTCGCGCCTCAGGCCGAAGCTGCCAGCCCCGGCCCGGGCCGGGGAAGCGCCAGATGCCGCATCCATTCGCGCGCAGGGCGCTCTATCCATACGAAGCTGAGCCGCGCCCAGCCTACCACGAAGCCGATCCACAGCGGCAGGAACCAGCCCTGCGCGGCAAGCGCGGCGGGATTGTGCGCGGGCAGCAGCACCAGCATCAGCGTCAGTTGTAGCGGCACGTGCCACAGATAGATGCCATAGGTGCAATCGCCCAGCCACTGCGCGGCGGCGCGCAGACTGGTGCCGGCGCGATGCTCGATTGCCGCCAGGGCCAGGATCGCCGCCCCGGCCAGGAACGGCAGCGCGATCACTTCGCGGGCAAAGGCGCCTCCGGCGGCGAGACCAGCGGCACCGACGACAGCCGAACCGGCCAGCAGCGCCACTCGCAGACCCTCGCGCTGGTCAAGCCATGCGTGCAGGCGCAGCAGCGCGGTGCCGCAAAAGAAATAGAACGCGCAGGTGGGAATCCGGCTGACGGTGCCAAAGACGTTGGCCAGCAGGCACAGCCCGATCACCGCCGCCAGCCCCGCCGCGCCCATCCGCTTCAGCGGGTCGCGCAGGATCCAGAACAGGGCATAGACCGCCACCTCGACCGAAACCGACCAGATCGGTCCGTTGAACGAATGGCCGCCCGCTTCCACCCAGTCCGAAGCAAAAAACAACTGGCGAACGAAGTGCGGCAGATCGAAATTGTCATAGAGCAGCGTGTAGCCAAGGCGGGAGAGAGCCAGTCCCTGCAAGCCTGCCACTGTCAGCAGAGTGACCAGATGCAGCGGATAGAGCCGCGCCAGGCGGTTGACAGCGAATTCGCGCGTGCTGGCATCGCGCGCGAAATAGACCGCCGCGAAGACAAAGCCCGAGATCATCCAGAAAATCTCGACCGCGTAGAAGCCGTAATCATAAAGCAGGGCCAGCCAGGGTCGGAACGGCTGATAGGCAAGGTATTCGACGTAGCGACCGCGGTCCTCACCGGTCATGGCAAAATGCATGTAGTGGTAGAACAGCACCGCGATCGCGGCGAGTGCGCGCAGACCGTCGATCAGCGCCATGCGCGCCGTGCCCATGCCTTCACCGTTTCTGGCCGCCTGGCCCATCGCTGCCCCTTGCATTGCGGGCAACGGCCTAGCGCAACAGGGTTAATTTCAAGCGAAAGGGGCCCCGGATCGCTCCGGAGCCCCTTGCGAATATCAGCGCCGAGCCTGCTGGCTCAGTCGACCACCGCCACCATGTGCGGCAGCTTGGCGATCGCGCCGCGCACTTCGGCGGTGTCTTCCACCTCAACCACGCGGTGCATCTTGCCCAGGCCCAGACCGATAAGGATCTTCTTCTGGCTTTCGGGGCGACGGATCGGCGAACCGATCTGCTTGATCTTGATCTTGGCCATGAGCGCTTACTCCGTAATCGCAGCGGCGTCGGCTTCCGCCTCGGCCGCGCTGGCACCGCCCCGACCCAGCAGGTCGGCAACCTTCTTGCCGCGGCGCTGCGCAACCGACTTCGGCGAAGTCTGGTCGGTCAGCGCGTCGAAGGTGGCGCGGATCATGTTGTAGGGGTTCGAGGTGCCGACCGACTTGGTCACCACGTCGGCAACGCCCAGGCTCTCGAAGACGGCGCGCATCGGGCCGCCGGCGATGA
>JAKOWQ010000322.1 GCA_029781465.1 Pseudomonadota bacterium | reverse complement strand
AGCAGGGCGCTCAGGACAGTCATGATTGCTTGATCATCACATAGCGATCGACGTTGAAGTTGATCGGCGAGCCAAAGCCCCACTGCGTCCAGGCCGGAGTGTAGGTGTCGTTGAGCTGGATCAGAACGTAGCTGGACCCCTTGGTGCCGACACAGGTGGAGGACGAATCGACATCGGGAGTCGCCGATCCGCAGCGGACTTTCTCGCTGACGGTCACCTGATCGCTGTCCAGGCCGGTGGAGGCGACAATCACGCTTTTCAGCGTGGTGCGCTGGTCATTGGTTTCCGGCGGTGAGGCGAGGGCGATCCCGGTCGCCTCCGCAGCGGCACCCTGCAGCTCGGTCTGCCGGGCGACCACCTGCGAACCCTGAAAGGCACCCATGCTCCTCAGCACAAGCACCGGAGCGACGATCGCCGTTTCGACCAGCATCGCCCCGCGATCGTCGCACCAAAGCGCTGCCAGCGATTGCAACCGGCGCCTCACGCGATCAGCCTCACCGTTGCGGTGCGATCGCCGATCAGCATGCCGCCGCCGCCGTCGGGCGAGCAGAAATTGGTCAGGTTGGCCGATCCAGTGATCCAGAACGTATCGGCCACCAGCATGATGCAGCGCGTGCCGCTGCTCATGTTGCCGTTAATCTTCACCTCTCGCGAGGGCATGTAGAGAATCCCGTTGAGATCGAGCGTGGCATTGCCGTTGATATCGAAATCACTGGTGTTGTTTTTGTCGAAAAACAGCATGTTCTTCCACTTCGCAGCCAGGCTGGCAGAATAGCCATAGGTATTCTGCAGCGTATCTGCGGTGATCCCGGACAATGAAACGTTAGATGTGGAGTTGATCCGGATATCGCCGGAGGTTCCGGTCATCACGAACAAGACATCGGACCCGGTTACAACCCGATTGTTGCCGAAATCGATCGTTCCGCTGATGAAATAGATCCCGCTTGAGAAGATCGTGTTGCAGGTGATCGAAATGTTGCTGTAGATCCCCGGCTGGGGCCGGGCGATACCGTCGGATGCCCCGGTCGTTACCGGGCCTGTGACCGTGCCGATAGTGGTGGTAACCGTGGTCGTCGCTGCGCGCCAGATGCGGTTGTTGCCGTTGCCGGCGACAACGCTGTAGCTGCCCGTGGTCGGGCCAGACACGGTCGTCCCTGCGGTCGGCGCGCTGGTATAGGTAGTGCTGGTCGGGCCAACTGTATTGTCGCTTGGGGCCATATAGCCGGCATCGCTTGAGGTCAGCGTAACCGGGGTCGCGCTGCTGACTGGATTGCCCTTCTTGTAGCTGTAGGTAACCTGCGTGCGGACTGTCTGGTTCGCGGTCCAGGTGGTCGTCCCGGCCGAGTATGCCGGGCACGAATAGGTGCGCGATGGCTGGCCGGCCGAGCTTGGCGCAGTCAGTTCGGCGTAGGGATCGGACAGGCCGTCGACAAATTCGTGGATCGTGCCGTTGTTCGAGAACGTATCCTCGATCCCGCCCGCCGAGACAATGTCGCCCAACTGCACTTCGGAGTCGCCGGTTTCGACGATCGCCTGGGTGCCGGTCGAAAGTGCGCCAACTCCGCAGTCCGAACCGCCGGTGATCGCATTGCCGAAGATCGCCGAGCGGTTGTCGGTTGGGTTCACCGAAAGGATGCAGGCATTGTAGCTCGACGACATCGAGAAGGTCGCCCTCGCGGTTACCGCAACCGTTGCGGAACGACCGGTCAGGAACGCCGTGAACGGAAGTGCCTTGCTTGCCGATGCGGTGACCCGCACCGCGTTGTTGGTGCCGCCATTGTAATTGCCCAGCGAAACTGATGGCGTAGTGGTGTTGCCGCGGGTGGCGGCAAGATTGGCGGTAAACTCTTGACGGGCGCGGGTCTGGTAGTCGTTCTGGGTGGTGGTCGAGCTGCGCGCCCAGGCTCCGGCCAGCGCGGCCTGGTCAGCCGCAAACTGCAGTTCCTGCTTCCACATGTACCATTGCGAAACGTCGACCGCGAGGCCCGAGCTGCCGATCAGCACCGGCAGACCAAGCGCAACCAGAAGCGCGGCATTGCCGCTCTTGCTGGCCTTGAGTCGCTGCGCCGTGCGGCGGATCGAGTCGAACATGGGAACCCCGGAGGTTGACTTAAGCGGCGCAGCAATAGCCTGCCTTGGTTGTCGCACCTTCAAGCAGCATGGTTAGCAAATGGTTAGGACCGCAGAATTCCAATTGGCATGAGGGGCTTGCCCGCGCGGCTTTGAACGATACCTTTATCGCGATGTACGATCCCGAACCGCACCTTCTGCTCCTGCCGCCAGAGCAGCGGCTGGCGCTGGCATATGCTCCCGGCGGAGTGCGCCAGGATTGGCTTGCCGTGCTGGCGCTCGATGCCAAGCTCACCCGGATCGTACGCGGCGCGCGCGAGCCCTTGCTGGCCCAGATGCGGCTCGCCTGGTGGCGCGAACGGCTTGCAGAATCGGCGACGGTGACAGCGGGTGAGCCCTTGCTTGCATCCTTCGCCGGGTGGGACGGGGCACGGGGAGGCCTGATCGCGCTGGTCGATGGCTGGGAAGCTCTGCTCGGGCAGGCTCCGCTTGATGGCGCCTCGCTGTCGGAATTTGTCGAAGGTCGCGTTGCGGCGCTGGGCAGCCTGGCCGAGCGGCTGGGCTGCGATGGCGCCGCCGCCCGGCAGGCTGCGCGGGGCTGGGCCCTGGTCGACCTCCTTGGACACCTCACCCACCTCGATGAGCGAGGGACGGTGGCGGAAATGGTCGCGGTGCATCGCTGGGATCGGGTCCGACTGGCGCGCTCCATGCGCCCGCTTGCCGTGCTTCACGGTCTGGCCCGCCGCGCGCGCGGCGATGGCCGCCTGCTTGCCTCTCCCACCGGCTTCGCCCGAGCGATCCGGCTTGGCCTGCTCGGTTTCTGAGTTATGCTCGGATCGATTGGAGTCTGATGATGAACCGCATGATCCTTGGCGCCGTTTCCGCCCTGCTGCTGGCTGCTGCCGGGCTGTTCTGGTGGCAGGGCCGGGCGGCAACCGAAGCCGCTGCTCCGCCGCCTCCGCCCGGCATGGAGGAAATTGGCCCGCCGCCCGACGAAATCCCGACCGAGGACGGCGAAGGGCTGTTCGGCGATTCGCTGCCCCACGCCGACAAGGCAACCCGCGAGGAGCGCCGCTTCAACCGGATGGACCGCAACCGCGACAACCTCATCAGCCGCAACGAGCTGATGGCGCCGCGGGTCGCCGCATTCCGCAAGCTCGACACCGATCACAACAACCTGCTGAGTTTCGAAGAATGGGCGGTCGCCACCTCAAACAGGTTCAAGGGAGCCGACGCCAATGGCGACGGTCAGCTGACCCGGGGCGAATTTGCCACCACCAAGCCCAAGCCGCCCGCCAAACCGGCCTGCAGGTGTTAGGCTGAGGCCATCCATGCAGCCAGGTCGGCCTTGGCCCGCTCGGTATAGGCAAATTTGCGCTGCTTCTTTTTCACCGCCGGATCGGTTGGCGGGAACAGGCCGAAATTGACGTTCATCGGCTGATAGCTCTCGGCCTCGGCATCGCCGGTGATATGGGCCAGCAGCGCGCCCAGCGCGGTAGTGCGCGGCGGGGAATGCCATTCGCGGTTCTGAAGCTCCGCTGCGGTCATCATCCCCGCCAGCAGCCCGACCGCAGCGCTTTCGACATAACCCTCGCAACCGGTAATTTGCCCGGCGAAGCGCACATGCGGCGCGCTCTTGAGGCGCAGCTGGCGGTCGAGCAGCACCGGCGAATTGAGGAAGGTGTTGCGATGCAAACCGCCCAGCCGGGCAAATTCGGCCTGCTCGAGCCCGGGGATGGTGCGGAACAGCCGCACCTGCTCACCGTGTTTGAGCTTGGTCTGAAAGCCGACCATGTTCCACAAGGTGCCAAGCTTGTTGTCCTGCCGCAGCTGGACCACGGCGTAGGGCCAGCGCCCGTTCGGGTGCTCGGGCGTGGCCCAGTGCGGGTTGTCGAGCCCGACCGGCTTCATTGGCCCGAAGCGCAAGGTATCCTCGCCCCGCGCGGCCATTACCTCGATCGGCATGCAGCCCTCGAAATAGGGGGTATTGGCCTCCCACTCGCGAAATTCGGTCTTTTCGCCGGCCAACAGCTCCTCGCGAAAGGCACGGTATTGCTCGCGGGTCATCGGGCAATTGATGTAATCCTTGCCGCCCTTGTCCCAGCGCGCGGCCATCCAGCAGACGTCCATGTCGATGCTGTCACGGTGGACGATCGGGGCGATGGCATCGAAAAACGCCAGGCTTTCGGCCCCGGTGGCTTGGCCGATGCTGCCGGCGAGGGCCTCGGCGGTGAGCGGACCGGTAGCGACCACGGTCAACCCGGCCGGGGGCAGGGCATCGACGCGTTCGCGAACGATCTCGAGGTTGGAGTAATCTTTCAGCCGTGCTTCCACCTCCGCCGAAAAGACATCGCGGTCCACCGCCAGCGCCGAGCCAGCGGGGACCTGCGCTTTTGCGGCTGCCGCCATGACCAGCGAATCGAGCTGGCGCATCTCGTGGTGGAGCAGACCCACCGCGTTGTTTTCGTGATCGTCGGAACGGAAGGAATTGGAGCAAACCAGCTCGGCGAGGCCCGTGCCCTGATGCGCGGGCGTGCTGCTGCCACCCCCGCGCATTTCCGACAGGCGCACTTTCAGACCGCGCCGCGCCAGCTGCCATGCCGCCTCGCTTCCGGCCAGTCCGCCGCCGATGATGTGAACGTCATATGTCATGCCGCGCGCCGCCTAGCGGTTTGGCGCGGCGATTACCACCTTGGGTCGCTCAATCGCTGATCGCAAACGAGAGGTCGAGCGCCTGGAGCCGCGGCGTAAAATCGGGCGCGAGCAGAACACGCCCGACCAGGCTACCGCGTTCGCAGCGCCACGCGAAGGTGCCGGACAGCGCGCCTGTCGGCCGCAGGGGCGCGGAAAGATCGCAGGACCCGCTTTGCGTCTGGATCCGGGCGAGCCACTCTTTCCAGTGCGACGCATCGCGGTCCATGGTGAAATTCATTGCCAGCGCATCGGCGGGAATGGCCTCGATCCCGCCGTCGCTCCAGATCTTTCGGGCCATGGCATAGCCGCTGTCCAGCGCGCGCGTGACGGGCAGATCGCGTGTGTGGATCAATCCCGCGCGCATCAGCCGGGTCGCGGCGTCCCATGCCGGGCCCGAGGGCGAGGAATAGGTGCGGTTGGTCAGCACGAACACGCCGGCGCCGGCCTCGGGCATCAGCAGCATGTGGCTGCCGTAGCCGGGAAAGCCGCCGCCGTGAAACAGCACCTGGCCCAGCACGCAATCGCTCCCGGCAATCAGTCCGGCAGCATAGACCGCCGCGACCTTGCATTCCGGCGCCGCGCTGCCCAGTCGGTCGCGCAACTGCGGGGTGCCTCCGCCATAGGCCAGCGCGCGGATTGTGGCGCCGGTGCGGTCTTCCGGGCTTGCCGGGGGCCAGGCCGCGAGCAGGAACGAAACCCACCGCGCATAGTCGTTCGCGCTGGTGGTGATCCCGCCCATCGCCCCGAAGGCGCCGTGTGCCATGACCGGCTCGGCGCGCCAGGCGCCGTCTTCCCAGCGATAGCCCATGGCCCGGCGTTCGGCGGGGAAGCCGGTGAACTCGTAGGTTGTCGAAGCCATGCCAAGTGGCGAGAAAACCCGCTCGGCAATGAACTGCGAGAAATTGCGCCCGCCGACATTGCTGACGATCCGCCCCAGCATGGCATAGCCAAGGTTGGAGTATTCATAGCGCGTTTCGGGTGCGGCGGTGCGCGGCACCCCGGCCTTGAGCAGACGCGTGAAGTCGGCCTCCGGCATCGGCTGATGGCGGTCACCCCAGGGATCGTCGGTGACGAACCCGGCGCTGTGGTGGAGCAGATCGGCGACGGTGATGTCAGGCGCCCACCGGGCCACTTCCGGAATGTATTTCGCCACCGGATCGTCGAGCCGCAGCTTGCCTTCATCGCGCAGCAACATGATCGCATAGGCGGTGAAGGCCTTGCTCATCGAGGCGATACGGAAACCGGTATCGCTGCTGACCGGGCGCGCATCGGCGCCCACCGTCTGCGTCCCGAAGGTGCCGAGATGGGTCAGTTTGCCATCGATCACCACGCCCCAGGCGAGCCCAGGGACATCGTGGCTCTTGGCCCAGGCTGCCATATCGGCATCGAGCGCGGCATAGGTCTGCCCGGCCTGCACGGCGGGTGCCGGTTCGGCCCGAAGCGTTCCGGGCAGCGATGCGAGCGAAAGTGCCAGTGCGGCGAAAAGGCGGTTCATGGGGCCAGCCTATCATCAACCGGGACGCCCGCAAGCGTGCACAAGTCCGCCGGGCGATTGACAGGGGCGGGGCAAGGCAAGCAGTTTCCGGAGCGGAGGAGAGTTCATGCCCAAACGCGCCCTGATCGAAAAGCGGCCCTGGCTGCTCGCCAGCCTGGCGGGCGGGATTGCGTTCTACTTCCTGCGGGACGCGGCCTGGCCCGAGACCTACCGCATCGCACTCAAGGGCACCGGCGTGGCTCTGCTCGCCTGTTATGCCCTGGCGCGGCACAAGGGCGCGGATTCGCGCCAGATTGCCGCGGTTATGGGGTTCGGGGCACTGGGAGATGTGCTGATCGATCTGGTCTCGCTTCAGGCCGGGGCAATTGCTTTCCTGATCGGGCACCTGATCGCGATTCATCTTTACCTGCGCCACCGCCGCGCCGTGACCAGCCTTAGCCAGAAGCTTGCCGGGCTGGCCTTGCTGGTGCTGATCCCCCTGATCTCGTTCCTGCTTCCCGCCGATCGCTCCGCCGCGCCGGGCGTGGCACTCTATGCCCTGGGGCTGGGCGGGATGACCGCCGCGGCCTGGACCAGCTCGTTCCCGCGCTACCGGGTCGGGATCGGCGCGGTGCTGTTCGCCGTGTCCGACCTGTTGATCTTTGCCCGGCTCGGGCCGCTGGAGCAGAGCCCGTTGCCCGGCTTGTTGATATGGCCGCTTTACTACTTCGGGCAACTCCTGATCTGCACCGGGGTTATTGGAGAGCTACGCAGCCGCGCCATTCGTTAGGGCTTGCCAGCCGGGCCGAAAGCGGCAAGAGTTAACTTAGGTTGCGCGCCTGGACCCGAGGACCCTGATGGCCCGGCTGCTGCGCCTGTTTGCCCTGCTTCTGCTGTTCCCGTCCGCGCCGAACCCGGCTTTGGCCAAGAGCAAGATGCCCTCGGCCTATGACGGGCATCTGGAAACCTATGTTTCCGATGGGCGCCAGCTCTATCCCGCGCATCTCTATGGCGTGGCGATTGACTGGAACAAGGCCTGCAACAAGGGGGATGCCGCTCAGTGCCTCAAGCTGGCCGGTGCGTTCGAAAGCGGGCTGGGTGATATAGAGGCCGATCCGCGCGCGGCGGTTGGTTATTACATGCAGGCTTGCAAGGCGGGATCAGGTGAGGGCTGCGCCACCGCGGCGCGGATGCTGCGCGAAGGCACGCCGGGCTACACGCTCCCAGCACTGGCCCAGCAACAGGCCGAGCGCGGGTGCGGCGCGCTCAAATACCAGCCGGCCTGCGCCAGCCTTGCGGTCAGCCAGGCAACCGGCGCGGCGAAGGGCACAGGGCGAGCCGACGGCCTGCTCGCCGGAGCCTGCAGCGCGGGTGACGACGACGGGTGCCGGATCCGCGCCAACACGCTGTTCTACACCCAGGGCGATCCGGCCTCGCGCGCCGAGGCGCTCAAGCTGTTCGATCCGGCCTGCAAGGCGCGCAAATCGTGGGGCTGCCTGGGAATGGTCGATGCCTACGCCAACGGCTGGGGATTGGCCCGCGACGGCGCCAAGGCAGCCGACTATGCGCGGATCGGGTGCGAAGAGACCCGGGGCGAGAAGCTGCGCCTGTGCACCGACCACGGTCGCAATCTGCTCGCAACCGGCAATGCCAAGGCCATCGACAAGGGGGAGGGCATCCTTGATGCCTCGTGTGCCGCGAACGACAGCCTTGCCTGTTATGCGATCGCGCGCTGGGCGATCGAACCGCACCGCGGAGGGCTGACCACGCTCAAGGAGGGGTATTACTACGCCCGGCGCGGCTGCGATCTGGAATTCGGCCAGGCCTGCACCCTGCTCGCTGCGGTCTATGAGGGGCGCTATGCGCATGAAAGCCAGGCAGAAATCGCCTTGCCGCTCTACGAACGAGCTTGTCGGTTCAAGGACCAGACCGGCTGCGACCGGGCGGCCGCGCTGATCCGCGCACGGCCCGGTCTGCGCGGACAGATCCCGGCAATCGATCCGTCGTTGCCGGTTGCCGATCAGCTGCGCCGGGCCAAGGCCGCAGTCGATCGCGGAGACCGCGATGCGGCAATCTTCACCGTGGTGCGGCTGATGGACGAAGGCAGCGAGGATGCCGACTGGCTGCTTGGTGGATGGATGTATTACGGACTGTCGGGCGCCTTCGGGCCCGAGCGCAAGGGCGATGGGCTGATCCTGTTCGAGAACGCCGCGCGGGTCGGCCATGTCGATGCCGCGATCTTCATGGGCATGGCCTACTGGTATGGCGAAGGCGTGGCCGAGGATCACGCCAAGGGCGAAAACTACATGGGGATCGCCGCCATGAAGGGCAGCAAGATGGCCGAGGCGATCCTGCGCTCCATGAAAGCCGAACCGATCCGTCAGGAACGCGCACGGCGCGAAAAGGAAGCTGCCGAGTGGCGCGAAAAGCACAAGAATGACTGGACCCTCAGCTGGTCGACCTACACCCCGACCTGGACCCCGCCTGCCAGCACCTACAGCCCCTATACATCGAGCGGGCCGACGGTGGCCCAGATCTATGATAACCACAATTTCAACAACGCGATGGACTACTACCGCGGCTACACCACGGCCTGCGCGGTTTCCAATCCGTACTGCTAGGGAGTGCCTGATGACCCTTCGACCCTTGCTTGTTCTGAGCCTTGCCGCGACCTGCGTTTCCGCTTCTGCCCAGCCGATCAGCCTGAGCTATCAGCAGAGCGAGCGCGGCGGCGTGTGCTACTTCAGTGTCGATGGCCCCGGCCCGGCGGGCGGTTCGGAAACCATGACGCTTGAGTTCAGCTACCGCGTGGAGGACGGCAATCTCGGGCTCGATCTCAAGGCGGCATCCTTTCCCAAGGCAGTGGCAGGTGATCCGGACAAGAACCTCAAGGTCACCTTCGAGACCGACAGCGGCGCCATGCCCGGCCCACGCTCAGGCGGCTATGCTGTGACGAGCCGCTATCAGCGCATCTGGGGAGGATGGGGCGCAGGCGCGCCATCGCAGGCGGCCATGGAGGCGCTGCGGACCTTCAAGACGGTTACCGTGCTCGCCGATGGCACGCGCTACGGTCCGTTCAGCATGCAGGTGCGGACCTTGCCCTACAACGTGCTCAACAACTGCGCCAAGCGGGTGCGGGGAGAGCCGGCGAGCTAGCCGCGCCAGGCGGCAATCGTGGTGCGGTGCAACTCGCGCCGGTAGCCTTCGTAGCCGCCGGTGGCGCGGTGCAGGACCGAGCGGTTGTCCCACAACACCAGCATGCCCGGTTCCCATTTCTGCGCAAAGACGAAGCGTTCGTCGCCCTGCCATTGCTGGAGGTCGCGCAGCAGGGCGATTGCCCGGTCCTGGGCCATGCCCTCGATCCCGATGATATATCCCAGCGTCGAATAGAACCCGCGCCGCCCGGTTTCGGGATGGGCCGGAACCAAGGGGTGAGTCTGCGTGGCATAGGCTGCTTCGCCGGGCCGGATGTCCATCGACCACTGCTTGTCCCTGGCCGCATAGGTTCC
>JAKOWQ010000312.1 GCA_029781465.1 Pseudomonadota bacterium | reverse complement strand
GCAGCGCGCGGCGACGTCGGCCAGGGTCATGGCGCGGGCGCGGCGGATATCGCGGATACGGTTTATCATGCGGAGCAACCTTTAACCGATTTGGTTTTTCTGCTTTCCTACAATCAGGCTGATTTGGCAAGCCCGTGGCGACTCATTTCGGCAAGGGGAACACCATGCAGCGCGAACTCGCCCAATGCGAACTGACCAGCGAAGGCCCGGTGCGGCGGCGGCCCGAGCGGGGACGGCGCGCGGTTACGGTCAACCTTGCGGAAAGTCCGCTCGGCTGGCTCCACGCGCGCGGCCACCTGTGCGATGCGCAGTTCCTCGCCGGGGAGCGCTTGCGGCGCGATTGGGAGCTGGCCCAGCTTTCGCCAGGGGTGACGATGCGCTGGGACGCGGTGCGGATCAAGGGCAGCGGGCCGGATGGCGGCCTCTCCGGCAGCGAACGGCAGATCGCCGCGCGCCAGCGTTTCGATGGGGCGGTCGCCGCCGCCGGGCCGGGGCTCAGCGACGTGCTGTGGCGCGTGGTCTGCGCGGGCGAAACCTTGCCCGATGCCGAACGCGCCCTGGCCTGGCCAGCGCGCAGCGGCAAGCTGGTGCTGCGCCTGGCGCTCGATCGGGTGGCCGGTTTCTATCGCATCGCCTGAGCGCTCGTCGGCCCTGCCAAGCCGTTCGTCGAACAGGCTGCCCTCAGCCGACTGTTCCTGCCAAGAAGTCCGGCATGGCACGGGCTTGTGGAAGGGACGGAACATGATCGATCGGCGGCTTTTTCTGGCATCGGGCAGCGCGGCTGCTTTGCTGGCGGCGCAGCCTGCCTGGGCCAAGGCCAAGGGAGGCAAGGGCGACGCCGGTCTCAACCGGCTGCTTGACGCCATCGCTGACGACGGGATTGCCCATTCACCCGAATATGCGACCGCGCTCGGGCTCGACAAGGGCAAACTCGCGCCCTTGCGCGCCAAGCTTTCGCCTGTAACCGCCGCCGAACGCCATGCCGATCTGGCCCGCAACAAGCGCTGGCTCGGCAAGCTCAAGGCCGTGCCCGAGGCCGGGCTTTCCTCGGCGGGCAAGCGCAACAAGGCGCTCGCCGCCTACATGCTGGAAAACCGCACCATCGCTGCAGAGCGGTTCGATCTGGACGGGGTGCAAAACCCCTACCGTATCTCGCAGCGCAGCGGCGCCTATTTCGACGTGCCAGATTTTCTCGGCTCGCAGCATCCGGTGAACGATGCCGCCGATTGCGAGGCCTATCTCTCGCGCCTGTCGGCCTTCGCCGCCGTGCTCGACGAGGACAGCGCCGAGCAAAAGGCGCAGTCGGCGCGCGGCTATACCGCGCCGGGCTGGGCGCTAGATTTGACCTTGGGGCAGATGGCCAAGCTGCGCGAATCTGCCGCTGCGGACAGCAACATGGTCGCATCGCTGGCCGATCGCGCCAGGGCCAAGGGGATCGGCGGAGATTGGGCGGCGCGCGCCGCGAAGATCGTCGAAAGCCAGGTCTATCCCGCGCTTGACCGGCAGATCGCGCTGGTCGGCGAGCTGCGCCGCACGACTGCGGCGGGTGACGGCGCCTGGCGCCTGCCGCGCGGCGAGGAAATCTATGCCGCCGCGCTCAAGCAGGCGACCACCACCGGAATGAGCCCCATGGAAGTCCACCAGGCCGGGCTTGATCAGGTGGCCGACATTTCGGCCCGTCTCGATACCATCCTTAAAGCCGCTGATCTGACGCAAGGCAGCGTAGGCGACCGTCTGACGGCGCTCAACCAGCGGTCCGAGCAGCTCTTCTCGAACGACGATGCCGGTCGCAAGGCGCTGATCGACAGCCTCAACGCCGGTGTTGCGGACATGTGGCAGCGCTTGCCCCAGGCCTTTGCGGACATCCCGCGCCAGCCGCTGGAGATCCGCCGGGTTCCGGTCGAGATCCAGGACGGCGCCTCGAACGGTTACTACAACCGCGCCTCCATGGATGGCAGCCGCCCGGCGATCTACTGGATCAACCTCAAGGACGTGGGCGATTGGCCCAAGTTCTCGCTCCCCGCGCTGACCTATCACGAAGGGGTGCCGGGGCATCACCTGCAGGGTTCCTACGCCCAGCTTTCCGGCGATCTGCCGATGCTGCTGCGCAACAACTTCATCTCTGCCTATGGCGAAGGCTGGGCGCTCTATGCCGAACAGCTGGCCGACGAGCTGGGCGCCTATTCCGGGATCGAACGCGCAGGCTATCTGCAATCGTTCCTGTTCCGCGCCGCGCGGCTGGTGGTCGATACCGGCATCCATCACAAGCGCTGGAGCCGCGAACAGGCGACCGACTATATGGTTGCCACCACCGGCTTTGCCCGGCCGCGCTGCCAGCGCGAGGTTGAGCGTTATTGCATCAGCATCGGCCAGGCCTGCTCCTACAAGATCGGGCACATGGCCTGGGTGAAAAATCGCGCCAAGGCCCAGGCCGCGCTGGGTGACAGGTTCAGCCTGCAATGGTTCCACGAGGTGCTGAAAGAGGGCGTGATGCCGCTCTCGATGCTCGAGGCACGGATCGACGAGCGCGTGAGGGAGCGGCTGGCAGCCGGGTAATTACCCCTCGACCAGTTCCGCCAGTTCCAGCCAGCGCTCCTCGGCCGCGTCCTTTTCGGCGCGGGCCGCTTCGATTGCCTTGGTCAGCGCCGCGAATTTCGCGGGATCGCGGGTGTAGAGATCGGGGTCGTGCAGCACGGCCTCGTCGCGGCTGATCGCCGCCAGCAGTTCCTCGATCCGGCCGGGGAGCAGATCGTAGTCGCGCTGGTCCTTGTAGGAGAGCTTGGCCTTTTTCGGCGGCGGCGGTGGCGGAGGCGGCGCCTCCGCAGCGGCTTTGGGGGCCCGCACCGGGGCAACACGGCCCTTGCGCTGCTTTTCCCAATCGGCATAGCCCCCGGCGATCACGTCGACCTTGCCCGAACCGTCAAGGCCAAGGGTGATGGTGACGGTGCGATCGAGGAAATCGCGGTCATGGCTGACGATCAGCACCGTGCCGTCATAATCGGCAATCACTTCCTGCAGCAGGTCGAGCGTTTCGAGATCGAGGTCGTTGGTCGGCTCGTCGAGCACCAGCAGGTTCGATTTGCGGGCGAATTCACGCGCCAGCAGCAAGCGGCTGCGCTCGCCGCCCGATAGCGTGCCGACCTTGGCATCGACCAGACCCGGATCGAACAGGAAGTCTTTGAGATAGCCCTGGATGTGCTTGCGCACCCCGCGCACGTCGATCCAGTCGCCGCCCTCGGCCAGCACATCGCGCACGCGCTTTTCCGGGGAAAGCAGGCTGCGCTGCTGGTCGATCATCACCCCGTGAAGCGTCTTGGCCAGGGTGACCGTGCCGCTGTCCGCCGCCAGTTCGCCTGTCAGCAGCTTGAGCAGCGTGGTCTTGCCCGAGCCGTTGGCGCCGACCACGCCGATCTGGTCGCCGCGCTGGATGCGCAGCGAAAAGTCGCGGATGATGGTGCGCTCGGCAAATTTCTTGTTCACCCGGTCGGCCACGATCACCGACTTGGTCTTGACCTCATCCGCCACCAGCTTGAGCTTTGCGGCGCCCTGGGGATTGAGCATGGCGGCGCGCTGGGCGCGCATTTCCCACAGTTTTTCCAGCCGCCCCTGGTTGCGCTTGCGCCGCGCGGTGACCCCGCGTTCGAGCCAGTGCGCCTCTATCTTGAGCTTGGCGTCGAGCTTGTCAGCGGCGCGCGCCTCTTCGGCGTAGACCGCTTCCATCCAGGCTTCGTAGCCGCCGAAGCCGATCTCCTTGCGGCGCAGGCTGCCGCGATCGAGCCACAGCGTCGCCCTGGTCAGCCGTTCGAGAAAGGTGCGGTCGTGGCTGATCACCACGAAGGCGCCGGTATAGCGCGAAAGCCAGGATTCGAGCCAGTCAATCGCGGCAAGATCGAGGTGGTTGGTCGGTTCGTCGAGCAGCAGCAGATCCGGTTCCGAAGCCAACGCCCGGGCCAGCGCCGCGCGGCGCCGCTCGCCGCCGCTGGCGCTCGCGGCCTTGCGCTCCATGTCGATGCCGAGCTGCCCGGCGATCGATTCCACCTCGTGGCGGGGCGGGGCGTCCTTGCCGGCCAGGGCGAAATCCATCAGCGTATCAAAGCCGGTAAAGAACGGGTCCTGCTCCAGCATGACGATTTTTGTGCCCGGCTGGATCGAGCGCTTGCCCCGGTCTGCCTCGATCTGCCCCGCGATCAGCCGCAGCAGTGTGGTCTTGCCCGCGCCGTTACGCCCGATCAGCGCCAGCCGGTCGCGCGGGGCGATGTGCAGGTCAAGCTCCTGAAACAGCCAGCCCGAGCCTTGTTGCAGGCCCAGGCCTTCCCAGGAAAGGATCGGTGCGGCGGCCATGATGCAGCGCGCCCTAGCGGCACTCGAGAGGCGTTGACAAGCGCCGAGGCCCGGTTGAGAGGTGCAGGCATGCGTACAGTCTGGCTAAACGGCGAATTTGTCCCCGAAACCGAAGCGAAGGTGCCGATCTTCGATCGCGCGCTCCTGTTCGGGCAGGGGGTTTACGAGGTTACCCCGGTTATCGACGGGCGCTACTGCAACTGGGAGTATCACGGAGCCCGGCTGGAGCGTTCCAAGGCGCTTTCGCGGATCCACGACGAAACCGACTGGCCCGCGGTCATCGCCGGTCTGATCGAACGCAACGGCCTTTCCGAAGGGCGGGTCTATCTCCAGATCACCGGGGGTGCCCCGGCCGACCGCGATTTTCTTTCCCCGCTGGAGCCGGTGCCCGCAAACCGTTTTGCCTTTACCCAGGAAGCTGCGCTGGTCGATATTCCGAAGGCACAGACCGGGCTCAAGGTGATGCTCCACCCCGAGGGGCGCTGGGCGCTGCGCTCGGCCAAGACCACCCAGCTGCTCTATGCCGTGCTGGCCAAAGAAGCGGCGCGCGATGCCGGGTTCGACGATGCCTGGTTTGTCGAGGACGGGGTCATCACCGAACAGACCGCCGCCAAGGCCCACATCATCGACGCGCGCGGGGTACTGGTTTCGCACCCGGTCGATCACGCGGTTCTGCCTGGGGTAACGCGGATCTGCACGCTGGAAATCGCCCGCGCGATGGGGCTGGAAGTTGAGGAACGCGCCTTTACCCCGGACGAGCTGTTCGCCGCGCGCGAGGCCTTCGTTTCGGCAGCAGGTTCGCTGGTGCTACCGGTGAGCGAGGTAGACGGGCGCCCGATCGGCAATGGCGGTCCCGGCGTGCTGACCAGCGAGATCCGCAAGCGCTATGTCGAACAGCTGCGTTCGGCGTGAGCCATTCACCAAGTGTTCAAGGCACTTGGCCTAGGCGCGGGGGCATGAACCGCAAGATTGCCCTCGTCCTTGGTCTTCCGGCGCTGATGCTCGCCGTGCCCGCGCTGTCAGGCCCTGGCGGCGAGCAGGGCCAGGCGCGCAGGGAGCTCAGCGCCGGCAACGTGCGCTCGCTGCGCGAGATCGAACGTCAGGTGCTGCCGACGATGAACGGCGCGCAGTATCTTGGCCCCGAATACGATCCGGTCGCGCTGGCCTATCGGCTCAAGTTCATTCGCGACGGGCGGGTGATCTTCGTTGATGTCGATGCCCGCACCGGCAGCATCATCCGCCAGCGCCAATAGCGGGAAAAGCGCGGGTCATTTGCTTGACGCTGCTGGCCTTTCGCCCCATTTGACCGGCATGCAACCGGGGAACCTGCCATGCGCATCCTGATCGTCGAGGACGAACCCACGCTTGGGCGCCAGCTCAAGTCCACGCTTGAGGCCAATGGCTATGCGGTCGATCTTTCGACCGATGGCGAAGACGGGCATTTCATGGGCAGCACCGAGGAATACGACGCG
>JAKOWQ010000291.1 GCA_029781465.1 Pseudomonadota bacterium | reverse complement strand
CCCGCTGGGTCTGGCAATGGCCGACCGCGATGGGCGGCTGCTGTTTGCCAACCCCGCCTTCATGCGCGCCACCGGCCGCGAGGGCGAGGTGGTGCCGATCTACCCCACCGATCTGGTGGTGCAGGAAGACAAGGGCCCGCTGTCCGACACGATCCGCCGCTATGCGCAGGGGCCGGCGGCGAGCGGGGATATTGCGGTGCGGCTCAAGGGCCAGCCGGAAGAACCGGTTTCGCTGAGCCTTGCCGGAGTGCGCGGGCTGGGTGAGGCCTCGGTGCTGCTCAGCCTGACCGACAGCAGCGAGGAATCCCGGCTCAAGCGGCAGGTTGCCCAGGCCACCAAGATGCAGGCCGTGGGCCAGCTGGCGGGCGGCGTGGCGCACGATTTCAACAATGTGCTGACCGCGATCCTGGGTACCTGCGATCTGATGCTGCTGCGCCATACCCCCGGTGACAGCGACTATGACGATATCCAGCAGATCCGCGCCAACTCCAACCGCGCCGCCAGCCTGACCCGGCAATTGCTGGCCTTCTCGCGCCAGAAGACGCTGCGGCCAGAGGTGCTGCAATTGCCCGATGTGGTCTCCGACGTTTCGCATCTCCTGAAACGGCTGTTCGGTGAGAAGATCCAGCTTTCCGTTACTCACGATCGCGATCTCGGCCCGGTCCGCGCCGATCCGACCCAGCTTGAGCAGGTGATCGTCAATCTGGCGGTCAACGCCCGCGATGCGATCCTGGCCAAGGGCGATGGCGGCGGCAAGGTTTCGCTCGCCACCCGGCGGGTCAGTGCCGCGCAGGTGCGCGCGATGCCCGGCGGGATCATGCCCCAGGCCGATTATACCGCGCTGGTGGTGGAAGATACCGGCACCGGAATTCCCGCCGATCACCTCGGCAAGATCTTCGAACCCTTCTTCACCACCAAGGAGCAAGGAAAGGGCACCGGCCTCGGCCTTTCGACCGTATACGGCATCGTCAAGCAATCGGGCGGGTTCATCTTTGCCGAGAGCGATCACGGCAAGGGCACCCGGTTCACCGTCTACCTGCCGGTACACCATGCCGGGCCCGGCCAGTCCCAGGCCTCCGTTCGGGCCGAGTTGCCTGAAGCCAGCGCGCAGCAATGGTCGGGCGGCGGGCGCATCCTGCTGGTCGAGGACGAGGACATGGTCCGCGCCGTCGCCCAGCGCGCGCTGACCCGCGCCGGTTATGAAGTGACCGTGGCCTCGGACGGCGACGAGGGGCTGGAATTGGTCGAGGCCGGGGGCGAGTTCGATCTGGTGGTGTCCGACGTGGTCATGCCCGCGATGGACGGCCCCTCGATGGCCCGCGAAATCCGCAAGCTGCACCCGGCGATGCCAGTGCTGTTCATGTCGGGCTATGCCGAAGAACAGCTGCGCAAGGAAATCGACATCGACGGGGTGCACTTCCTGCCCAAGCCGTTCTCGGTCCAGCAGATCGGCGACAAGGTCGGCGCGGTGCTTGGGGCGGAGAAGGGGTAACGGGCGGGAAACGGGCGGCCGTGGACGCAGTACCTATCGCCGCCTGGTAACCGCGCCAAGCAGGCGGGCCATGATCGGCTCGCGGTGGGTTTCGAACACCCGGATCGCCTTGTTGTAGGGCGCCTCGCGTGCCTCGTCGTAGCCTGAGCGGGCGGGCACTTCATCGCTCCACAGCAGATCGCAGCCGGGGTAGGGCAGCAGCCCGCGCACCGCCGTCTGCACCTGCGGAGCAAGTGCGGCGAAGTGTTCGCGCAGTTGCGCAAGGCAGTGGACGCGAAATTGCGAGACCGGCAAGCGGCGATAGCGTGTGTCCTTGACGGTCATGGCGAAAGTCGCCTCGCCTCGGGCGAAGGCACGTGCGTTCTCGCGCAGTTGCACCAGGTGGGTTTCGGCGAGCTCGCGCAGCAGGGGTTCGGCATCTTCGGGCACCCGGTCGAGAAAGACCGGAGTCTGATTCAACGAACCCGCGTTCCACATCCGCGCCACCCATTCGAACACTGCCGGGGCACGGCTGCGCATGATCTCTGCCGGGGTAGGATCTTGCCCGAAATGGCGGAACATCGGCCCCATCATTCCGTAGTCGGCAACCGAGGGCGCGGTGCCGAGCAGGAAGGGCCGCGCGGCCAGCATCGCGCTCATGGCATCGAGTGCGGCCAGGTAGCCGCTCTCGACATGGGGGCGGGTGCTCTCGTCTACCCCGTCGCGCACGACGAAGCTTTGCCGCTGGCGCCGCTTCATCATCGTGCGCCGCAGCACACGCGGCGCGGGGAGGTGCGAGGTGACCTCGTCGGCCAGGATGCGGGAAAGCAGCTCGCGGTCGTGCTCATAGCTCCAGCGGAAATGCATCGCCGCGCGCCACAGCCACTCGTCGGCATAGTCCTCGATCAGCCGGGCGATGAACCTCACCACCGGGTCTGGCGGCAGAACCGGCCGGTCGGGGAATTCGCCTTCGAATGCCTGGATGATCGCGGTGCTATCCGACATCCAGCGCCCGTCCGAGCGCTCGATCAGCGGTACCTGCACCGCACCGGCAAGCGCGCGGATCCGCCGCGCATCGGCGAAGGGGTGCTCCATGGCATAGGGGATGCGCTTGTAGCGCAGGTAGGCCTCGATCTTGCCGGTGGAATAGGAAACGCTCACGCCCCACAGTTTCATCGTTTCGTTGCCCATGGCGGCTTTCCTACTCCGTGCCTTGCTGTCACATCGGGACTATCGAAAAGGAGGCACGTATCGGCAAGGGCAATTTCGGACCTGACTGAATTCTGACCCGAGCGCCTCCTCCCGGCTTTTTCCTTCTTGACCCTGTCCAGTGTGTCCAGTGTACCTGATTTTAAACACTTTTTCCTTGTTCTGAAAATGTTCCAGTTCCCCTCTTGTTCTCATGGAACAAACGCGGTACATGAGTCGCAGTTGACCTCCTCGGTCAGCGGGTTAGGTGAAGGGGACAAGTCATGGGTGCACAGCTCAAGCTGATTCAGGAAGGCAAGGACAGCATGGACCGGCAGAAGGCGCTCGAAGCGGCGCTGGCGCAGATCGATCGCGCATTTGGCAAGGGCTCGGCGATGAAGCTGGGCTCGAAGGAAGCGATGGAGGTGGAGGCGATCTCCACCGGCTCGCTCGGGCTCGATATTGCGCTCGGCATCGGCGGTCTGCCGCGCGGCCGGGTGATCGAGATTTACGGGCCCGAAAGCTCGGGCAAGACCACGCTGGCGCTCCACGCAATTGCCGAGGCGCAGAAGGGTGGCGGCACTGCGGCCTTCGTCGATGCCGAACACGCGCTCGATCCGGTTTACGCCAGAAAGCTCGGGGTGGATATCGACGAGCTGATCGTTTCGCAGCCCGATACCGGTGAGCAGGCGCTTGAGATCGTCGATACCCTGGTGCGCTCGAACGCGATCGACGTGCTGGTGGTGGATTCGGTCGCCGCGCTGG
>JAKOWQ010000237.1 GCA_029781465.1 Pseudomonadota bacterium | reverse complement strand
CGGGCGCGAGCTGACCGCGGCGGTGCTGGGCGGAGTCGACGGACCTCGGGCGCTGATGGTCACCGAACTCAAGCCCAAGTCGGGGTTCTACGATTTCGATGCCAAATATACCGAGGGCATGACCGAGCATGTCTGCCCGGCGCAAATTCCCGACGAGATCACCCAGGCTTGCCTCGATCTGGCACTGCGCTGCCACACCCTGCTGGGATGCCAGGGCTGCAGCCGCACCGACTTCCGCTGGGATGACAGCCAGGGGATCGAAGGGCTGTTCGTGCTCGAAACCAACACCCAGCCGGGGATGACTCCGCTCAGCCTGGTGCCCGAACAGGCCCGGCACCTGGGGATCGAATACGGCGAGCTGGTGGAGATCATCATTGCCGATGCGCTAAAGGCCAGGGAGGCAAAACGATGAGCCAGAAGCTCAAGCGCGGGGGCAAGAGCGTGCGCAAGGCCGCCGCCGCCCAGGGCAAGGCGCGCCAGGTTCGTGCCGCGAAGGTGCGCACCGGCTCGGCGCTCGATGCCGCGCTCTCATGGCTGCCGATCACCGAGGCGCAGCTGCACCGGGTGTTTCTCGCGGCGATCCTCGGCGCGGCGGTGGCCTTGGCCTGGATCGTCGCGAGCATGGCGGGCGTGCCGACCATGGCCGGGGCCGAGGTTGCCCGGCTGGCGCACGAAACCGGGTTCGAGGTGCGCAACGTTTCGGTGCGCGGGACGAAGAACCTCAACGAGCTCAAGGTTTACGAGATCGCGCTGGCCGACAACCGCCGGGCCATGCCGCAGGTCGATCTCGATGCGCTGCGCGGGCGGCTGCTCGATCTGTCGTGGGTGCAGGAAGCGCGGGTTTCGCGCCAGCTGCCCGATACCTTGGTGATCGACATCGTCGAGCGCAAGCCGGTAGCGGTGCTGAAAAAGCCTGATCGGCTGGTGCTGATCGATGGCGAGGGGCACGAGCTTGAGCCGGTTTCGGCCGAGCGCGCGCGCGGCAAGCTGGCCATTTCCGGTCCCGGCGCGGGCCGACGGATCGAGGCGCTCACCGCGCTGCTCACTGCCGCGCCCGCGATGAAGCCGCAGGTGCGTGAGGCCGAATGGATCGGCAACCGCCGCTGGAACCTGACCTTCAAGACCGGCCAGGTGCTGGCCCTGCCCGAAGGCGAGGACCAGTCGCGCAAGGCGCTGGTCAAGTTCGCGACGATGGACGGTCGCAACCGCCTGCTGGGGGGCAGCGCGGTGGCCTTCGACATGCGCGCCAACGACCGGATCTATATCCGCATGGCGGGCCGGGTCGATCCGGTCGAGCAGGCCGCTGCGGCAGCCAAGGCTCCACCGTCCAAGCCGGCCGAAGCGAAGGAAGCCGAATAGTGGCTCCGCCGCGCATCGCCCGCACCTTTGCCGCCGTCAACATCGGTTCGTTCCGGGTCTCGGCGATGATCGCCGGACTGTCGGAAACCGGCGAGCTGGTGGTGCTGGGCTCGGGCCACCGTGCCGCGCAGGGGATCAAGCGCGGCTATGTGACCGACATGCAGGCCGCGACCTATGCCGTGCGCGATGCGGTCGAGCGGGCCGAGAAGATGGCCAATGTGGCGGTCAAGAGCGTGTGGATCGGGGCCTCGGGCGGCGGGCTGGCCAGCCAGGTCGCCCAGGTCGAGGTCGATATCGGCGGGCGCCGGATCGAGCAGGACGATGTCGAGCACCTGCTCTTTGCCGCGCGCGATGTGATCCAGCCCGACGGGCGCATGGTGCTTCATGCCCAGCCCGCGCACTATACGCTCGACGGGGCCGACGGGGTGGCCGATCCCAAGGGGCTCCATGCCGAGCGGCTGGGGGTCGATATCCACGTGCTGCTGGCCGATGGCGCGCCGATCCGCAACATCACCGAAGCGGTGCAGAACGCGCACCTTGAGGTTGAAGCGGTGGTCGGCTCTCCGATCGCGGCGGGCCATGCCTGCCTTTCCGCCGAAGAGCGCGAGCTGGGAGTGGCGCTGGTCGAATTCGGCGCCGAGGTAACCAACGTTTCGGTTTACGCCGCGGGCATGCTGCTGGGGCTGGTGACGATCCCGATGGGTTCGGCCGACATCACCGATGCGATCGCCAGCGCCTTCGGGATCAAGCGCTTCCAGGCCGAGCGGCTCAAATGCGTCCACGGCTCGGCGATCGCCAGCCCGGCCGACCACCGCGAGATGATCCCGGTCAATGCGCCGGGCGAAGAGGTTGCCAGCCCCGCTGCGCGCCACGCCGACGACAAGAACCGGGTCCCGCGCGCCGAGCTGGTTTCGGTGATTACCGCGCAGCTTGGGCGGCTGATGGACGAGGTAGGCAAAGCGCTGAAAGGGCTGGGCTTCACGGGCCAGCGCGGCCAGCTGGTGGTGTTCACCGGTGGCGGGGCCGAGCTGGCAGGTCTGGCCGACTTCGCCCAGGGCGCGCTGGGCAAGCCGGTGCGGATCGGCAAGCCGCAGCAGGTCAAGGGGCTGGCCGAGGCCCATGCCACGCCGGGCTTTTCGACGCTGGCCGGGCTGGTGCTCTATGCCGTGGCCGATCCGATCGACGTCCGCTCGGCCGGGCCGCGTTACACCCCGACCTTCAAGTATAAGGGTTTTGACCTAGTGGATCGCCTCTATCGGGCGGTGCGGGAGTATTTCTAGATGATCCACCCGCACGCTTTCTTGCCTGGTGGCTGTGGACAAAGGGGTGAAACCGCTTTGATTCGCCGATTCGAAGGGTGCAAGAACGCCATGAATTGCAACTGTAACATCCGCGCGACT
>JAKOWQ010000211.1 GCA_029781465.1 Pseudomonadota bacterium | reverse complement strand
ATGACGCGCTGGGTGCGGCGGCATGACCGGCACCAGCGAAACCGCAGCGACAACAGCAGACCTGCGCGGCCAGGTGCGCAGCGCGGTGATCTGGCGCTCGGGCACGCAGATCTTCAGCCAGATCGTGGCCTGGGCCTCGACCTTTCTGGTGATCCGCATCCTCTCCCCGACCGACTATGGCCTTTTCGCCATGACCTCGGTTGTTCTGGTGCTGCTCACGCTGCTCAACGGCTACGGCTTTGCCAATGCCGCGATCCAGCAGCGTGACGGGGGCGAGCAACAATTGCGCCAGCTGTTCGGGCTGCTGATCGTGATCAACGCGGCGCTCGCCGCGTTGCAGTTCTTCGCCGCGCCGCTGGTAGCCGCCTACTACCGCCAGCCGGTATTGGCAGACCTGCTCCGGGTGCAGTCGCTGATCTATCTGACCACCCCGTTCCTGGCGCTGGGCTATACCGTGCTGGCCCGCCAGATGGACTTTCGCCGCCAGGCCCAGGTCAATGTTGCCTCGGCGCTGATCGGCGCGGCGGTTTCGCTGGGCGGCGCGCTGAGCGGGTTGGGAGTTTGGACCCTGGTGGCGGCGCCGCTGGCCACCTTCGCCAGCCGCGGGTTCGGCATGGTGCTGGCGGCGCGCACGCTGATCTGGCCGAGCTTCGATTTTCGCGGGGTGCGCAAGTTGACCGACTATGGCGGGATGGTGATGGTCGGGCAGCTGTTCTGGTTCATCCAGAGCCAGGCCGATATCGTCATCGCCGGGCGCAGTTTCGCGCCTTACGAACTGGGACTCTACACCACCAGCCTGTTCCTGGCGCAGATCTTCGTCAACAAGGTGGTGCCGCCGCTCAACGAAGTGGCCTTTTCCGCCTATGCCCAGATCCAGGACGATACCCGCGCGGTAGCCGACGGGTTCCTGCTTTCGGTACGGGTGATCCTGTTGCTGGCGATGCCGTTCTGCATCGGCCTCGCGGCGGTGGCCGAACCGGCGGTGCAGGTGGCGCTGGGCGGCAAGTGGGCTCCGGCGGTGCCGGTGGTGCGGCTGCTCGCTCTGGCGATGCCGTTCATGACACTGCACGTGCTGTTCAGCCCGGCGGTATGCGCACGCGGACGACCGGGGATCAGCACCCGCGCTTCGGTACTGGGCGCGGTAGCCATGCCGCTGGCTTTCTTCCTGGGGGTGCGATGGGGCGCGGCGGGGCTGGCGACGGCATGGCTGGTGACCTACCCGGTACTGCTGGCGGTAACTGCGGCCTGGTCGCTGCCGGTGATCGGCGCGCGGCCGGGCGAACTTGCCAGGGCGGCGCTGCCTCCGGCCCTCGCCGGGCTGGGCATGGGCCTGGGCGTCACGTTGATCGACCGGCTGCTTCCGCAAATGCCAGATCTGGCCCGGCTTGGCGCGCTGGTTGCCAGCGGCGGGGTGCTCTACCTCGGATGGCTGATGGCCTTTGCGCGCGAACGGCTGGTCGAACTGGTCGATCTGGTCCGCCGGCGCTGATCTTCAGGCCGTGGGCAAGCCCGCAATCGCAGCCTTGGCCGCCGCGGAATAACGCCCGGCATGATAGC
>JAKOWQ010000193.1 GCA_029781465.1 Pseudomonadota bacterium | reverse complement strand
TCATCTTCCTCAGGCGAACGATCTGGCGCATGATCTTGGCATCATAGCCAACCGCCTTGGCTTCGGCATAAACATCGCGGATATCGTCGGCGATGCCCTTCTTTTCTTCCTCGAGGCGCTCGACGCGTTCGATCAGCAGGCGCAGGCGATCATCGGTGGCATTGGCCATCGGGGCAAACTCCGTTGAATGAGAATCGGTTGCCCGGTCCTTAGTGGCCGTGGGCGTTCTTCTTCAAGCTCTCGGCCATGGCTTCGAGCTGCTCCGCCGATGCTTCCCTGTGGAAACGTGCCTTCCATTCCGCGCTGGGCATGCCGTGGATCACCTCGCGCGCGCCCTCCTTGTCATAGGGGGCCCCGGCATCGCGGATCCAGTCGGCCAGGCAGTTGCGGCAAAATCCGGCAAGCACCATCAGCTCGATGTTCTGGGCATCGTGGCGATGGCGAAGATGGTGCACAAGGCGGCGAAAGGCGGCGGCCGCCACGGCGTCATCGAGGGCTTCAAGCGGATCGTCAGCACTCGCATTCGTATTTTCAGAGCAGCTCATCGGGGTTGTCCTTGGGTTTTCGCAACCGCTTTGCCATAGGGAGGGCGAGAGAAGGAAGGACTATCCCTTGGCAAAGCTCGATCCGCGCGGACGCAAGATAAAGATCCTGGCAACGCTGGGCCCGGCCAGCCGCAGCCCGGAGATGATCGAGAAGCTGCTGCGCGCCGGGGCCGACGCCTTCCGCGTCAACATGAGCCACGGCGATCACGCCACCCACGCCCAGACCATCGCCGCGATCCGCGAGGTGGAAAAGGCGGTCGGGCGTCCGGTGGCGGTGCTGTGCGACCTGCAGGGCCCCAAGCTGCGCGTCGGTCAGTTCAAGGATGGCAAGGCGGTGATCCGCCATTCGGGCCACTTCACGCTCGATCGCGATCCCGCCCCCGGCGACGAGACCCGCGTCTGCCTGCCGCATCCCGAGCTGTTCGGGATCCTGCGCAAGGGCCAGCGGCTATTGATCGACGATGGCAAGCTGCGGCTCAAGGTGATCGAAGCCGACGAAGGCCGCATCCTCTGTTCGGCCGAGGTTGGCGGGGTGATTTCCGATCGCAAGGGGGTCAACGTCCCCGATGCGGTGGTGCCGGTCCCCGCGCTGACCGAAAAAGACCGCCGCGATCTGGCCTTCGCGCTCGAGCAAGGGGCGGACTGGATCGCGCTTTCCTTCGTGCAGCGCCCCGAAGACGTGGCCGAGGCGCGCAAGCTGATGGGCGGATCGCAGACCGCGCTGATGGCCAAGATCGAAAAGCCCGCCGCGGTCGAGCGGCTGGAAGAGATCATCGAGCTGGCCGACGGGATCATGGTTGCGCGCGGCGATCTGGGGGTCGAACTCAACCCCGAGGAAGTGCCCCCGCTGCAAAAGCGGATCGTCGCCACCACCCGGCGCAGCGGCAAGCCGGTGGTGGTCGCCACGCAGATGCTCGAATCGATGATCGAAAGCCCCGCCCCGACCCGCGCCGAGGTGTCCGACGTTGCCAACGCGGTCTATGACGGGGCCGATGCCGTGATGCTTTCCGCCGAAACCGCCAGCGGGGCCTGGCCGGTTGAGGCGGTGACGATCATGCACCGGATCGCAGCCCAGGTCGAAAGCGATCCCGGCTACGCCGAGCGGGTCCATTTCACCGTGGTCCGTCCCGAAGCCACAACCGCATCGGCCCTGGCCCAGGCCAGCGCGGCGATTGCCGAGGCGATGACGGTGGCCGGGATCATCGTCTTTACCGGCTCTGGCAGCACCGCCCGGCGCGTCGCGCGCGAACGCCCCCGGGTGCCGGTGCTGGTGCTGACCCCCTCACAGAAGATCGCCCGGCGTCAGGCATTGCTGTGGGGCGTCCACGCGGTGGTGACCAAGGATATCGGCAGCTTCGAGGAGATGATCGCCAAGGGCAAGCGCATGGCGCTGCGCCAGGGCTTTGGCACCGCCGGATCGAAACTGGTGGCGCTGGCCGGGGTGCCTTTTGGCACTCCCGGCTCAACCAACCTGCTCCACGTCGTCACGCTGAGCGGCGACGAACTGAGCAAACACGATGGCTGAACGGGTCGATAACGGCACCGTTGCCAATGGTGACGGCTGCGCGGTCGTGTCCGGCACCCACAAGGGCAGATCAGGGACGGTCGAGGACTGGAAGCTGAGCAAGACCGGTCACGCCACGATCACAGTCCGCGAAGCCTCGGGCGACCGGTTCAAGACCCTCGCGCGGAACGTGCGGAAGACCTAGCCGCGCGTTCCAAACAGCGCCGAACCCACGCGGACGTGGGTTGCGCCCAGCATCACCGCGGTCTCGAAATCGTCGCTCATCCCCATCGAACGGCCTTCGAGGCCGTGGTCGGCGGCCAGCTTGTCGAGCAGGGCAAAGAATGGCGCGGGCTCGATCCCCAGCGGCGGCACGCACATCAGGCCGGTCACCGGCAAATCCGCCGCGCGCGCGTGGGCCAGCAGTGTGGGCAGATCGGCAATCGCGCAGCCGCCCTTCTGCTCTTCCGCGCCGATGTTGACCTGCACGAAGCACGGCAGGCGCCGCCCCGCCTTGTCCATCGCTTTTGCCAAGGCGCCGACCAGCGAGGGGCGATCGAGCGAATGGATGCAGTCGAACAGGGCCACGGCCTCGTCCGCCTTGTTCGACTGGAGCTGGCCGACAAGGTGCAGCGCAATGCCGGGATGCGCCGCGCGCAGCGCGGGCCACTTGGCCTGAGCCTCCTGCACCCGGTTTTCTCCGAACACGCGCTGTCCCGCCGCGATCAGCGGCGCGATCCGTTCGGCCGGGTGGGTCTTGCTGACCGCGATCAGCGTCACCGCGTCCGCCCGGCGCCCGGCGATCCGTGCGGCATGGGCGATACGGGCGTTCACATCTGCAAGAAGCGCGGATGGGGCAAGCAGGGTGGCTGGATCGGTCATCACGCGGTGCTATAGCGGTGCCATGGCAAGGCGCCAGCCCCTCCCCGCGATCTGGCTTGTCAGCGATGCGCGCAACGATGCCGCGCTGGAGGCCGCGCTGGACGGCCTGCCCGCCGCGAGCGGGTTCGTGTTCCGGCACTATCACCTTGATGAGGCTGGCCGGAAACGCCGCTATGATGGACTTCTCCGCCTGTGCCGGAACCGGGGGCACCGGATGATCCTGGCCGGCGACGCGGAATTGGCCGCCGCCTGGTGCGCCGATGGAATCTATGCCCCGCCCGGCGGGTTGGGCGAGGGCGCCGGCCTGCTGCGCCTGGCCACGGTGCACGATGCCGCCGAGGTGGCGCTGGCCGATCGGGCCGGGGCCGACGGCATGTTTCTGTCTCCCGTCTTTCCCACCCGTTCGCACCCTGGCGCAGCCTGTCTGGGTGCGGAGGGATTTCACGCCCTGGCGGCGCGGGCAAAAAGCCCGGTAATCGCGCTTGGCGGGATGGACCCGGCCCGCGCGGCGGAACTCGGCTGGCCCCGCTGGGCGGGAATTGATGCCTTTTTGCGGTGAAGCGACTCGCCGGATTCCTTGGGATTCTTGACGGCGAGTCATCCCAGGGCGCATAAGATGGGCCGCACAAAGGGGAGCACGATGGCAACACGCCCGATTTCAGCCGGAGCGCGCGGCGCGCGGGTCGACTGGCGCGCAACGCTGAAGCGCAGCCTGCGCCGCGCCGCGGAGATCGCCGGGGCGCTGGCGCTGATCGCGGCAATGGCGTTCCTGGCCTTGGCGCTGGTCAGCTATACCCAGACCGATCCCTCGGCCTCGACCGCCGCGGGCGGTCCGGTGGCGAACTGGATGGGGGCAGGCGGCGCCTGGGTGGCGGAACGCGCCCTGTTCCTGTTCGGCCCGGTTTCGGTGCTGTTCATTCCGCTGCTCTATGTCATGGCCCGCAAGCTGTGGCGGCTGGTCGAGGAAGAGGATCAGGAGCTCGATCACGTCAACCACCGCTGGTGGCGCCCGATCGGGCTGCTGCTGTTTGCCATGGCGCTGCTGGCCACCGTTCTGGCACTGGTGATCGACGCCGCGGTGGCCTTCCCGGCGGGATGGGGCGGAATTTCCGGCCTGCTGGGCGCACGGGCGATCCTGGCCTTGGCGCACCGGCTGCCCGAAGCGGCCCAGGGCTGGACGATCTTCGGCGCCGGGCTGGTCTGTCTGGGCGGCGGGGCCATCCTTGCCGGCCGGGTTTTCGCGATCGACTGGGGCAGCCTGTTCACCCTGCCCGGCATCCTGCGCCGCCGCCCGCGCCTGCCTGCGGCGGTGGGTGCGGTCATCCCCGTCGCGCGCGAACGCAAGCCGCGCGAGGAGCGCGCCGCGCCCGAAGCGCCGGCCGCGCCGCGCCGCGCGCCCGAGATCACCGATCCGACCCGCCCGGCCAAGCCCGCGCAGCTTTCCGGGCGCAGCCGCCAGGGCGACCTGTTCGACAGTTACGAACTGCCCGCGCTGGATCTGCTGACCGATGCGCCGCCCAGCTCGGCCCAGAAGATCGACAAGCTGGCGCTGGAGCGCAACGCCCGCCTGCTCGAAACCGTGCTCGACGATTTCAACGTCAAGGGCGAAATCACCGCCGTGCGGACCGGGCCGGTGGTGACGATGTACGAACTGGAACCCGCGCCGGGGATCAAGGCCAGCCGCGTGGTTGGCCTGGCCGACGACATCGCTCGCAACATGAGCGCGATTTCGGCGCGCGTCTCCTCGATCCCGGGGCGCACGGTGATGGGGATCGAACTGCCCAATGCCGATCGGCAGATGGTCAGCTTCAAGGAACTGGTCGCCTGCGAAAAGTTCGCCCATGCCAAGGCCGCGCTGCCGATCATCCTGGGCAAGGACATCGCCGGCGAACCGGTGGTGGCCGACCTTGCCACCATGCCGCACCTGCTGGTGGCGGGTACCACCGGATCGGGCAAGTCGGTCGGGCTCAACTGCATCCTCTTGTCGCTGCTCTACCGGCTCACACCCGCGCAGTGCCGGCTGATCCTGGTCGACCCCAAGGTGCTTGAGCTCAAGAGCTACGACGATATCCCCCACCTGCTCTCACCGGTGGTGACCGAACCGGCCAAGGCGGTGCGCGCGCTCAAGTGGGCGGTAGAGGAAATGGAGCGTCGCTATCGCCAGATGAGCGAGATCGGGGTGCGCAACCTGGCCGGCTTCAACGACAAGGTCAGCGCCGCCCAGGCCAAGGGCAAGCCGCTGGGCCGTCGCATCCAGATCGGCTTCGATCCCGATACCGGCGAGGAACTGTTCGAGGAACACCAGCTCGATTACCAGGTGCTGCCGCAGATCGTGGTGATCGTCGATGAACTGGCCGACCTGATGGTGACGGTGGGCAAGGAAGTGGAAGTGCTGATCCAGCGCCTCTCGCAAAAGAGCCGCGCGGCGGGCATCCACCTGATAATGGCCACCCAGCGCCCCTCGGTCGACGTCATCACCGGCGTGATCAAGGCCAACCTGCCGACCCGCATCAGCTTTGCCGTGACCAGCCGGATCGACAGCCGCACGATCCTGGGCGAGCAGGGCGCCGAGCAGCTGCTGGGCAAGGGCGACATGCTCTACAAGCCCAACACCGATCCGATCCGCCGCGTTCACGGGCCCTTCGTTTCCGACGAGGAGGTGGAGCGGATCGCCGAATTCTGGCGCGGCCAGGGCAGTCCGGACTATGTCGATTCGGTCACCGAAGAGCCCGAGGACGGCGGCTTCGGCTTCGACGATTTCGACAGCGCATCGGACAGCCCCGAGGAACGCAAGTACCGCCAGGCCTGCCAGATCGTGTTCGAAAGCCAGAAAGCCAGCGCCAGCTGGCTCCAGCGCCAGCTCGGGGTGGGCTACAACACCGCTGCCAAATGGGTTGAGCGGATGGAGGCGGACGGCTTTGTCGGCCCGGCCAACCATGTCGGCCGCCGCGACATCTACCGTGATCGCGACGGCAATCCACTATAGCCGCATTCACTGCCCAACCTTTGCGCAGTCTGGCTGCTGCCCCCAGAAGATTTTGGTTGCATCGCACAATTGTGCGCTGCACCATGCATCCGGAACTTGAGGCAGCGTTTCGCTGACTTGAGGGTGGAGGAGAGCCTGTCTGCCTAGGCAAGGGGGCTCTGTTGACTGTTGCTGACTATTCGTGGCTGGTCCCGTTTGTCGCCTTGCTTGCCGCGGGGCTGATAGCCGGTTTCGCAGCCGGGCTGTTTGGCATTGGCGGCGGCTTTGTAGTCGTCCCGGCCTTGCTGGCCGTGCTGCCCCTGCTCGGCGGTGAGCGCGCGCAGCTGGCCCACGTTGCCATCGGCACCTCGGCCGCGACGATTATTCTTACATCGCTGCGTTCGGTGCTGGCCCACGCCAAGCGAGGTGCCGTCGAATTCGAGATTCTGCGCAGCTGGGCTCCCTGGCTGATCCTGGGCGATGCCGTCGGGGTCTTGCTGGCTGGGCATGTCCAGGGGCATGTCCTGACCATGATTTTCGCGGTTGGCGTGGGGCTGATGTCGATCAACTTCCTGGTTCCGCATCTGGCCGAACACAAGCTGTCCGACACCATGCCGGGCCTGCTGCCACGCATGGCTATCGCTGGCGGACTTGGCACGTTTTCCTCACTGCTTGGGATCGGCGGCGGGACGATCGCGATCATGGTGATGACGCTGTGCGGCCGTTCGATCCACCGCGCCATTGCCACGGCTTCGGGGATCGGCGCCCTGATCGCCATTCCCAGCACGATCGGGTTCGCGATCATCGGCTGGGGCGAGCCTGGCTTACCCTGGGGATCGCTTGGCTACATCAACCTGCCCGCGACGGCGACGATAGCGGCCATGTCGATCGTATCGGCTCCGCTGGGCGTCGCGGCCGCGCATGCCTTGCCGGCGATGCCGCTGCGCCGCTTCTTTGGTCTCTATCTGGTGTTCATTGCCCTGCTGATGTTGCACAACGCCACCAAAATCTGAACCAGCCTATCGGGAGAACGCGTCATGTCCCAGACCGACCTAGCCGAAGTACCAACCGCGCTGCCGCCTGCTGCCGCCACCGACTTGCTGGATCGCGGCTACAATCGCCGCGACCTGGCCCGGATTGCCACGATGTTCGGGATCGGCGCACTGGCCGCGACCAGCGGCCGCCCGGCCTGGGCGGCGGCGGGGGTGCCCGATCCGGCGCCAGCCGCCAAGACCCGGATCGGCGCGAACGAATGCTGGACCGGGCCGCTCGCTCCCGGTCAGGCCGCAGCGCACAAGGCAGTCGCGATCTCCAACCGTTACTCCCCTCACGACGAACGCGGTGATTTCATTCGCACCGTCTCCGCGATCGAAGGTGTTCCGGCGGATCATGTGGCACCCTGGCCGGGTTCGAGCGATCCGCTGTCGCGCTCGGTGATCAGCTTCTGCTCGCCGGGCAAGGGACTGGTGACGGCCGACCCGACGTTCGAGCTTGCGGGACGCACCGCCGAGTGGCTCGGGGTTTCGGTAACCCGGGCTCCCCTGACCGCGGATTATCGACACGATGTGAAGGCCATGCTCGCTGCGGACCCGAACGCCGGGCTTTACTATGTCTGCACACCGAACAATCCCACCGGGACGATCACGCCGCTGGAAGACATTGCCTGGCTGGTGAAGAACAAGCCAGACGGCGCGAAGGTTCTGGTCGATGAAGCCTACATCCACTTTGCCGGGGTGCCCAGCGCGGTTCCGATCATGCTTGGCAACAAGGATGTGATCGTGCTGCGGACCTTTTCCAAGATCTTCGGGATGGCGGGGATGCGGATGGGCTTTGTCATGACCGCGCCGGAAAACATCGCGAAGATGATGCGCTACGATGGCGGAATGCAATCGGGGGCGCTTCCCATGCCCTCGCTGGCCTGCGCCACCGCCAGCCTGACGGCCAAAACCTTGATCGCCAAGCGAAAAGCCGAAATGGAGGCCGCGCGGGAGTTCGCGATTGCCCGGGTCAAGGCCAAGGGGCTCAAGGTTGTCCCGACACAGGCCAACATGTTCATGATCGACTGGCAGACCAAGCCGGCCAAGGCGATGCAGGAAGCCTTTCGCACCCAGAGCGTCGAGATCGGCCGATCCTGGCCGATCTGGCCCACCGTCTCGCGGGTCACGGTCGGATCAATGGCCGATATGAAGCTGTTCGCCCTGGCTCTTGAAAAGGTCTGGGCGGGCTAGCGCCGCACCGGGTAGCCGCCCCAACGCTTGATCCGGCGGATGGCGAAGGCCGAGCGCATCGATGAAACGCCGGGAAGCCGCGCCAGGCAATCGCGGTGGATCCGATCGTATTGCTCGAGATCGGCGGCGGCCACGCGCAGCAGATAATCGGCATTGCCGCTCATCAGGTGACAATCGAGGATGTCCTCGAAATCCTGCACCGCCGCCTCGAATCGGTCCATTGCCTCACGGCTCTGGCTGGTGAGCGTGATTTCGACGAAGGCTTGCAGCTTCAGACCCAGCTTTTGGGGATCGATCTGTGCGGCATAGCCGGTGATGAGGCCGGACTCCTCAAGCGACTTGATCCGCCGGTGACAGGCCGAGGGCGAAAGGCCGATGGAATCGGCAAGATCCGCGATTGAACGCGAGGAATCGCGTTGTAGCGCTTCAAGAAGGGCGATGTC
>JAKOWQ010000187.1 GCA_029781465.1 Pseudomonadota bacterium | reverse complement strand
TTCAAGCCCGGGTTTGGGATTGGCATCATCGGAGGTCCAGATCGTGAAGATCGCCGCCCCCAACTGGCCCTTGCGCATCCGCGGCAAGTCGCTTTGGCCCATGGTCGGCCTGCGGATGTCATAGCCTTCGGGCGGCATGGTCTTGCCGGTGCCCCAATCGACGAAATGAATGATCAGATCATTGTGTCCGTCGATCAGCGGCACTTCGTTGAGTAGTTGCGCGATCGGGATCTGGGCCGCCGTCCCAATCCGAACCGCCCCGGTCGGTGCCGAAGCCGCACGGGTACAGGCTGAAGCGGACAAGGCCAGGGCGGAAACGGCCAATAGGACTGCGGGCAAGGCAGTTAGTCGCAAGAACGTTCTCCCCCATGAGAATTCGGTTTGCGCCCAATTCTGTTTGACCGCCAGGTTAGCACCTGGTTGCGACCATGCAACCGGGGGGGGCAATCGATACCCGATTAACGCTTGCAGGTGACGCCGGTCAGGTTATCAATTATCTCAAACAGAAAATACCGGGCCGCGTTGTCTTGCACTGGGGAGATAGACGATGCGCGCGTTGTTGAAGCCAATCCTGTTTTGTACTCTGTATCTTGGCCTTGCACCCGCACTGGCAGCCGAGGAGCCAAAGGCCGATCCTGCCGCGCAGGCCCAGTCCGCACCGGTTGTGGTTGAAGCCTATTACCGGATCAGATGGGGCTCGGACCGGGAGTTCGTGGCTTTGTTCGAAAAGAATCATCTGCCGATCCTTGAAGAAGCAATGGCTCGCGGGCTGGTAAGGGATATCAAGATTGATCTGCCTTATACCCACATGGTCGGCGGACCCCGTTGGGACTTTCGGGTGCGGACCACCTATCGCGATGCCGCTGCGGCGATGCTGACTGATCCAGCCTGGATCGCGGTTTTCAACGATATGGAAGCCCGCCTGAAAAAGGCCAATCCCAAGTTCGATGAGGAAGAGACACGACGGTTTTCCTTGCTTGAAGAGCATTGGGACGTGGTTTTGGTTTCGCAATAATGCCCAGCCAATCCGGCGCCGCACCTGTCAATCTGGGTGAGCGGATCGCTGCGATCGATATCATCCGCGGTTTTGCCCTGTTCGGGGTGCTGTGGATGAACCTGCACGAGCATCGCGGCCTGGCCATGCCCTATGGCGCATTGGACCATCTGCCGACCGCCTGGATTGATAAATACCTTGGCGCTGCGACCAACTGGCTGATGCAGGGCAAGGCGCAATGTTTGTTCTCGCTATTGTTCGGGTTCGGCTTCGCCAACATCATGTCCCGACTGGAAGCGCGCGGACTACCGGCTGGACGGATATTCCTGCGGCGGATCGGCGTGCTGATGCTGTTCGGCCTGATCAACGCTTTCTTGCTGTTCGTCGGCGATATTCTGGTCGGTTACGCTCTAATGGGCTTTGTCCTGTACTTCACCCGGCGCTGGAGCATGCGCCGCCTGTTGCTGGTTGGCCTGCCGCTTACCGTGTTGTCCGGCCCGGTGCTGGCACTACTCACCCAGATTCTTTGGGATGGGCAAGGCTACTGGAATAACTTATTTGATGAGGGAGCAAGAATCCGCGGAACCTTGTTCCTGCAATCCGACCCTGCGGCATATGTCGGTGAACTGTGGCGCGCCAACTGGGTCGAATGGTACGGGACCCCACCATGGTGGGCTTATGTCGGCCAGATCCTTGGGCGGTTCATGCTGGGCAGCTGGATGTTTCGGAAGGGTTGGTTTACCGATCTGCCCGCATACCGTGACTTGTTCCGCAAGACCCTGTTGATCGCACTGCCCACTGGACTGGCACTCTCTGGGCTGGCAGTTGCCAATGCCGCATTCGGCCTAGGCCCTGCAGGTTTGGGCGGGGCCCTGAGCCCGACAGGAGCACTATTGCTGGCCTCTGCCTATGCTTCGGCAATCGTCCTGCTGCACATGGCAGGTCACTGTATGGTTCTGTTCGCCGGATTGGCCGCAGTGGGCCGGATGGCACTCACCAATTACATCATGCAAAGCCTGTTCTACATCTTCGTGGTCTATGGCTTCGGACTGGGGCTGATGGCGATGCTTGGCGCCACACTTTCACTTGGACTCGCCGTGGCTCTTTTTGCGCTGCAAATTGCATTCAGCCGCTGGTGGCTCTCCCGATACCGGTTCGGCCCATTGGAATGGATCTGGCGCTGCCTGACCTATGGCCAACGCCAGCCGATGCGGTTGCCCCATTCCGGCTGACGCAATTTCCTTGCTTTTTCCCGCAATGCAGCATAAGGGCCGCGCAACACCGATTGGCCCGGCGGAATTTCGCCCGGCAATCCGGCGCAGCGTGAGGGCTCTTGGGATAAATCCTTGAAGCCCGCCCCGGATGCTCGATCGGTATCGTTTGACGCTTCCTTCCTCACGCAGGGTTGCTTCGTGGAAGAACCCTTGCCCGCCGTCCGGCTGTGTCCGCGCGGCGCGGCGGAAGCTTATTGAAAGAAATTCAATGTCCTATTTTACCGACCTCGGCCTGGCCGAACCGATCCTGCGCGCGCTTGGCGCCAAGGGCTATGCCGATCCCACCCCGATCCAGCGCCAGGCGATCCCCGCGCTGCTGGAAGGGCGCGACCTGCTGGGCATCGCCCAGACCGGCACCGGCAAGACCGCCGCGTTCTCGCTCCCCTCGCTCCACCGCCTTGCCGCCGATCCGCAGCCGCGCCGCAGCGCATCGTGCCGGATGCTGGTGCTGAGCCCCACGCGCGAGCTGGCGGCCCAGATTGCCGAGAACATGCGCGGCTATGCGAAGTTCCTGAACCTCTCGGTGCAATGCGTGTTCGGCGGGATTCCGGTGGGCAAGCAGGCCCGCGCGCTGGTTCCCGGCTGCGACGTGCTGGTCGCCACCCCAGGCCGTCTGCTCGACCTGATCGACCAGCGCGCGCTGACCTTGCGCAATGTCGAGATCTTCGTGCTCGACGAGGCCGACCAGATGATGGACCTGGGCTTCATCCAGCCGCTCACCCGGATCGCCGCGCTGCTGCCCGAACAGCGCCAAAGCCTGTTCTTTTCCGCCACCATGCCCAAGGCGATCGCCGACCTGGGCAAGCGCTTCATCAAGAACCCGGTGCGGGTTGAGGTGACGCCGCAGGCGACCACCGCCGAGCGGGTCGAGCAGTATGTCTGCTTCCTCAACCAGGGCGAAAAGCAGGCGCTTTTGAGCATGAGCCTGAAGAAGGGCCTGGCGAGCGGTGAGATCACCTGCGCGTTGGTCTTCACCCGCACCAAGCACGGAGCCGACCGGGTGGTGCGCCACCTCAATGCCGCCGGGGTTAATGCCGCGGCGATCCACGGCAACAAGAGCCAGGCCCAGCGCACCGCCGCGCTGGGCGCATTCCGCAAGGGCACCACCCCGGTGCTGGTGGCAACCGACATCGCCGCGCGCGGGATCGATGTGCAGGGCGTCAGCCACGTGTTCAATTTCGAGCTGCCCAACGTGGCCGAGCAATATGTCCACCGCATCGGCCGCACCGCGCGCGCCGGGGCCGACGGTGTCGCGCTGAGCTTCTGCGCGCCCGACGAAAAGGCCTATCTGCGCGACATCGAACGGCTGACCGGGGTCAAGCTGGGCACGGTGCCGCTGCCCGAGAACTTCACCCAGGAAGCCGCGCGCCTGCCCGCACCCGCGCGCCGCACGCCGGCCGAGATGGAGCAGGACGCCCGCCGCGAGGAACGCGACGCGCGCGGCCGGGGCGGCGCCCAGGCGCGTCCCGTGCGCCGCAACAACAACCGCGCCAACGGCGGCCAATCCCGCGACGGGCAATCGCGCGACCAGTACATCCGCAACGAACGGCTGGCCGATAACCGCCGCGCGACCGCGCCGCGCGGGCCGGTGTTCGATCCCCTCGCCGGGGAAAACCGCGAAGAGCGCAACCACACGCCGCGCCGCGACGGACGCCAGGATGGGCGCCGGGATGAGCGCCAGGATGGGCGCCTCGATGGGCGTCAGGCCCCGCACGGTGAATTCCGCCGTGCCGCGCAAGGCGAACGCCCGCGCGGCGAGCGCGCCGAGCGCCCGGTCTCGGTCCACCGCGATGCGGTCCGGCCCGCTGCCGGCAAGCCCCAGCGCGATGGCCAGCATGCCCCCAAGCCGCACCGCAAGGGCGGCGCCAAGAAGCCCAACGGCACCCAGCGCCGCTGGGGTTAGCCCCTTGCGCAAGTCCTCCCGTCCGCCGAAAGTGCAGGCGGGAGGATTTCGATGCGCCGTCTGTTTGCCGTTGCCGTTCTGGTGCTCAGCGCCTGTGAGGCCCCGCCCCAGCCGCTGACCCCGGAGCAGAGCGCCGCGCTCAAACCCGCCGATCCGCGCCTTGCCCAGCTTTACGACAGCTCGTGCCGGGCCTGCCACACGGTCAAGGATTCGGGCGCGCCGCTGAGCGGCGACCGCACGGTGTGGGACCCGCGCTGGGCCAAGGGCGAGGACGTGCTGCTGACCGAGGCGCAGGTCGGCTTCAACAACATGCCCGCCTACGGGCAGTGCTTCACTTGCACCCCCGAAGATCTCGCCGCGCTGATCCGCTTCATGGCAGGGCGCGAGAAGTGACAACCCGGCGCAAGGTTCTGGCCGGAACCGCTGGAGCGCTGGCGCTGGGCGCGGGCGGTCTGGCCGGACGGCGGATCTGGCTCGATCGCGAACCGCCTGCCCCGCCCGCCAGCGATGGCCGGGGCCACGGGGTCTGGGCCAACTGGTCGGGCACCGAGCACTGCTATCCAGCCCTGCGCGCCGCGCCCGCGAGCGAGGCCGAGTTGGCCGAGCTGGTCCGCTCTGCGCCTGCGCCGCTGCGCCCGGTTGGGGCCGGGCACTCCTTCACCGCGCTGGTGCCGAGCGAGGGCACCCTGCTCTCGCTCGACCGGATCGGGGGCCTGGTGGCGCACGATGGCGCCGCGCATACCGCGCGGGTCCGGGCCGGAACCCGGCTTTCCGCGCTGGGCCCGGCGCTGGCGGCGGTGGGGCAGGAAATGCCCAACCTCCCCGACATCAACAAGCAATCGCTCGCCGGGGCGCTCGCCACCGCCACCCACGGCACCGGCAAGGGGCTGACCGCGCTGCACGGGCAGGTCATGGCGATGCGGATCGTTTTGCCCTCGGGCGAGGCGGTCGAATGCAGCCGAGATCAGCACGCCGAGCTGTTCCACGCCGCCCGCGTCGGGCTGGGCGCCTTCGGGGTGCTGAGCGAGGTGATGCTGCAAAACCAGCCACTGACCCGCGTGAAGAAGAGCGTCAGGCTGGTCGATACCGACTGGGTGCTGGGCGAATGGCCCGCCCTTGCGGAGAAGCACCGCAATGCGGAGTTCCTGGTGCTGCCCTTCACCGGCAAATCGGCGCTGATCGTCCACGATCCCAGTGACGAACCGGTCCGCCCGCGCGGCCCCGACAATGACAGCCAGACCCTGATGGACCTCAAGCGGCTGCGCGACCTGTTCGAATTCGCACCCGGCCTGCGCCGCCGCGCCGCGCAGCTGGCGATGAAGGACCTGCCCGAGGAAGTCGCGATCGACGAAGGCTGGAAGCTGCTCTCCAACGAACGCCCGGTGCGGTTCAAGGAAATGGAATACCACGTGCCGGTCGAGCGCCAGGTCGAGGCGCTACGCGAGATCATTCGCCGCATCGAAAGCGAAGCCCGCGACGTGTTCTTCCCGATCGAGGCCCGGATCATCGCCGCCGACGACGCCTGGCTTTCCCCGTTTCATGGCCGGGAAAGCGGCTCGATCGCGGTCCACGCCTGGTACAAGGAAGACAACGCCTGGATGTACCGGCTGGTCGAGCCGGTGCTGCGCGAGGCTGGCGGAAGGCCGCACTGGGGCAAGCTGCACTCGCTGGGGCGCAAAGAGCTGGCTGCGCTCTACCCGATGTTTGCCGAGGCCGATGCGGTGCGCAGGTCGGTCGATCCGGC
>JAKOWQ010000164.1 GCA_029781465.1 Pseudomonadota bacterium | reverse complement strand
AGGCGCGCTTTCGCCGGGATTGAGGACTTCCAGGCGCAGAGTGTTCTCGCCGGGAATGAGATTGACGCCGTAGTAAAGGAGACTCATGCGCCGGGCAGCGACATCAACCCCGCGCTGGCCAACGCGATCCTCGGGCACGGCCTCGCCATTGACATACAAAGTAGGCTGGCCAGCCAGGAAAAAGGCCGTCTTGACCGTGATCTGGCCGCCGGAAATAAAGGCCTCGCCAGGCTCGGGGCTGAGAATGAGCGGCTCAAATTCATGCAGGCTGGGCGCAGACGCAGGCTGCTTGGTCAGCGGCATGGGATCAAAGTCCGGCGCGCGATCAGGTGCGCCGACGGTGATGACCACACCGTTGCTCGTCAATTCATGGCTCACAGTCGGATAGCCGCTGGTGCGCTTGCGCAGGCGCACTTGCACCTTGGCGCGGCCTTCAGCGTCGTCTAAATAACAGCGCAATGAAGCGATATTGGGATCGTCCAGCGGCTGTCGATCAGGCTGCTCGCTGGAACGGACGCCGGGAAGCATGATGTGAACAATGCCGGAAGCCTCGTCAAACGAGACTTCGGCAGCTAAAGCTGCCTCACTGGACAGAGCCTCACCGGCAGCGGCGCACTCGATCTTAACCAGGCTGGCAGCGCCAACCATGCTGACGCGGACAGGCTTGAGAACCTCGGCCGGAACCACAGCCCCAGCGGCAGGGGCAGAAGCCGCGCCAGCGGCGGGGGCAAAAGCCGCGCCAGCGGCGGGGGCAAAAGCCGCGCCAGCGGCGGGGGAAGCCGCCCCAGCGGCGCCGGAAGCCGCCCCAGCGGCGCCGGAAGCCGCCCCAGCGGCGCCGGAAGCCGCGCCAGCGGCGGGGGAAGCCGCGCCAGCGGCGGGGGTTCCGTCCAGTGCGGCAGCTTCAGCTGCCGGTGCGCCAGCGGCACCCGCGCCCTCTTTTTTCACTGGCAGCACGCGAAAATTCGCTTTATGCGGCGTTCCGTAGCGCAGTTCGACCATCCGCGAGAGCGGGTTCAAGGCGTTTTGCGAGTCAACGACGGCTGGCTTCATTCCGGGCGGCAGGGTCGTCTCATCCAAGCGCAGCACTCGCATCCCCGGCTTAATTCCCGAGAAATGATATTTGCCTTCGCGGTCAGTCAA
>JAKOWQ010000134.1 GCA_029781465.1 Pseudomonadota bacterium | reverse complement strand
TCCGGCATCGAAACGCGTTCGGGGTTGAGAAAGCGCTCGAACAGCAGGCCCAGCCGCAGGGGATCGAGATCGGTGATGGTCAGCGCCCAGGCCACCACGCTGCCCGCGCCCGAACCGCGCCCCGGCCCCACCGGAATATCGTTTTCCTTGGCCCATTTGATGAAATCGGCCACGATCAGGAAGTAGCCGGCAAAGCCCATCTTGTTGATGATCCCGGTCTCGAAATCGAGCCGGTCGAAATAGGCCTGGCGCTCGGCCGGATCCATTTCGCCATAGGGCATCAGCCGCGCTTCTAGGCCCGCGCGCGCATCCTCCACCAGCATCCGCTCTTCCCCGGCGGCATCGCCGGCCAGGCTGGGCAGAAGCGGCTTGCGCTTTGGCGGAGCATAGGCACAGCGCCGGGCGATCACCAGGCTGTTGGCCGTGGCCTCGGGCAGGTCGGCGAACAGCTCGGCCATCATTGGCCCCGACTTGACCCAGGCTTGTGGGCTTGAGCGCGGACGGTCGGCGGCGTCGATGTGGGTCGAATTGGCGATGCACAGCATGGCATCGTGGGCGCCTGCAAACCCCGGATCGCCGAACATCGCCGGATTGGTCGCCACCAGCGGCAGATTGCGGGCATAGGCGAGGTCTATTAGCGCATCTTCCGCCGCGTCCTCCGCCGGATCGCCGCGTCGGGCGATCTCGATGTAGAGCCGCTCCGGGAACAGGCCCTCGAGCCGCGCAGCATAGTCGTCGGCGGCCTCGGCCTTGCCCTCGTCAAGCAGCCGCACCAGCGCGCCCTCGCCCGCGCCGGTCAGGCAGATCAGGCCATCGCTGTGCCCCTCGAGATCGGCCAGGGTAACATGCGGATCGAGCTCGAGCGGGCGATCCAGATGCGCCTTGCTGACCAGGTGGCACAGGTTGAGCCAGCCCGCTTCGTTCTGGGCATAGAGCGCCAGCCAGTCGATCGGCCCATCGCCCGCGCGCCGCACCGCCAGCAAGGTGCCGATGATCGGCTGGATTCCCGCCTCACGGCAGGCTCCGGCAAAGGCCATCGCACCGTAGAGCCCGTTGCGATCGGCAATGGCGATGGCAGGAAAGGCGCGCTCCTTCGCCAATTTGGCAATGGCCTTGGGCTCAAGCGCGCCTTCGAGCATCGAGTAGCTCGACAGGATCCGCAAGGGGACGAAGCGTTCATAGGCCATGGCCAGACCCTATGCCTCGCCGCCGGGATTCGCAAAGCACCCGGCTGCGCTTTTTCCCCGGCGTGGCCAGTCTGGCCGAATCCACTAGGCAAGCGCCCCCGAATATGTTTCCTTGCCGCAAAATCATCGCTGGGTCGCAAGCACTTCTGTTTTACCGAACAAGGGGACTGGCAATGAATGACAGCAGCTCGCTGATCGAGCGCGCCAAGGCAATCACGCTCCGACCGAACGACACCTGGCCGGTGATCGCAACCGAACCGGCTACGCCGGGCGATCTTATCACCCGCTATGCCGTACCGCTTTCCGCGATCGGCCCGGTGGCAACCTTCATCGGCGGACAGCTGTTCGGGATCAGCGTGATTGTCGCCACCTATCACCCCAGCCTGATGAGCGGGCTGTCGATGGCGCTGACCAGTTTCGTGATGGGAATCGTCGGGCTGATCGTGCTGGCGCTGATCGCCGATTTCCTCGCGCCGAAGTTCGATGGCGAAGCGAACCGCACCCAGGCGTTCAAGCTGGTGACCTATTCGATGACCCCGGGCTGGGTCGCGGGCATCCTGGGGATCATTCCCTCGCTGGCGGTGCTCGGCATCATTGCCTCGCTCTACGGGCTCTACCTGTTCTATCTCGGCGCCAGACCGGTGATGAAGGTGCCAGAGGCCAAGGCCGGTGGCTATACTGCGGTTACGGTGCTTTGCGCCATCGTCCTGGCCTTCGCGATGAGCGCCGTCACCAGCTCGATCACCAGCCTGTTCGGCGGCGGCATGGCGGGGATGATGGCGGACGATTCGGGCGACAAGGTTGAGCTCAACCTGCCGGGTGGCGGTTCGCTTGACAGCAGCAAGATCGAGGAGGCCGCCAAGAGCCTCGAAAACGCCAAGGACGTCAAACCGGCGGATCTTTCCGCGCTGCAGGCGCTGCTCCCTGCCTCGCTTGGCGCCTATTCGCGCACTGCTGTCGAATCGACCGCCGCTGGCGGAATGGGCGCCCAGGCCGAAGGCACCTACACCTCGGGCGACAAGACCATCCATCTCAAGGTGATCGACATGGCCGCGCTGGGAGCGGTCGCCGGAATCGCGGGAAGCCTGGGGATCGAACAGAACCGGGAAGACGCCGATGGCTATGAACGCACCGGCACGGTCGACGGGCATCTCCAGGTGGAAAAGTGGAGCAAGTCAGCCAGTTCGGGCAGCTTCGCGGTCCAGGTCGCCAGCCGCTTCATGATCGAGGCCGAGGGCGAAGCGGGATCGATCGACGAGCTCAAGGCCGCTGTGGCCGCGGTGGATCAGGGCAAGCTGGCGGGGCTCGCCAACTAGGGCAGGACCTAGAGAAGCTTCTCGATGTCCCTGGCGATGCTTTCCGGCTTGTCTGTGGGGGCGTAGCGACGCACGACCTGTCCCTGACGGTCGATCAGGAACTTGGTGAAGTTCCACTTGATCGATCGCGTCCCCATCAGTCCCGGGGCTTCCTGCTTGAGCCAGGAGTAGAGCGGCGGCTCGTTGGCGCCGTTAACCTCTACCTTGGCCATCAGCGGGAAGCTGAGGCCGAAGTTGACCTTGCAGAACTGTTCGATCTGATCGGCGTCGCCAGGTTCCTGGTGGCCGAACTGGTTGCAGGGAAAGGCCATCACCTCAAACCCGCGATCCTTGTACTCGCGCCACAGTGCCTCAAGGCCATCGTATTGCGGGGTGAAGCCGCATTTGCTGGCGGTGTTGACCACCAGCACGACCTTGCCAAGCTTGTCGGCCAGGCTCACTTCGTCCCCGTTCGGCAGCCGGGCGCTGAAATCGGCGATGGTCTGCATCGCGGTTCTCCCCTTGTTTCTTTCCGGGGAGACTAGACCCGCGTGGCTCGCCGTCAACCGGCCGGTTTAGCGCGGCGATAGACAAAATCGAAATTGGTGGTCCAGGTCAGCCCGTGGTCGGTCGAAAGCTCGCCGTGCTGGCGCACCGTATCGGGATCGATCGGGGTGTAAGTCATTCGCACCATGCCATCCTGGCCGGGGCCGCCTATCCCGCTCCACCACCCGGTCAGCACCATCTTGCCGCCGGCCAGTCCGCCATCGAATTCAACGCGCCCCGGCTGCGATCCGATCCACAGCTGGTGCCAGCGCCCGGTTGAGGGATCGACGCTGTTGAGGCTTCCCCCGCCGGTGCCCTTGAGCGGCATCCAGTTTTCGCGCACCGCGCAGCCTGAATAGAGCTTTTCGATCCGGCTGTGGGCCACCAGCGGCGCCTTGGCCGGATCCGCAAGGTTGGGATAGACATCCCATTCCCCAACCCAGAAATCGAACTCACCGTGGCGTGCGGTGTCGCAGGCTGGCGGTTTTGGAGCCGGAGCGGCAGCAACGGGCGCGGCGGCTTGCATGGCGAAGATGGCGACAGTCGAAAGCATGGCGGACCCTCCCACTTCGCAGACTGGCTGCAAAGCGCGCCGCAACAATCGTATCCCGACGAAACGACGATCCCGCTCGACCGCAGGCTATGCCAGCAGACCCTCGTGCAGCCGCACCACCCGGTCCATCGCCTGGGCCAACCGCTCGTTGTGGGTAGCGATCAGCGCCGCGCTGCCCTGGCTGCGGACCAGTTCGAGGAACTGGCCCAGCACCAGATCGGCGGTGCGCTCGTCCAGATTTCCGGTCGGCTCGTCGGCCAGCACCAGCGCCGGGCTGTTGGCCAGCGCGCGGGCCACGGCGACGCGCTGCTGTTCGCCGCCCGAAAGCTGGCTCGGGCGGTGGCTCAGCCGCTC
>JAKOWQ010000180.1 GCA_029781465.1 Pseudomonadota bacterium | reverse complement strand
CGCGCGACCATCAGATAGTCGGGCGCGAGGCAGATCTGCCCGGCGTTCATCATCTTGCCCATCGCAATCCGCTCGCCCGCCTGCTTCTTGTTGGCGCTGCGACCGATGAAGGTGGGGGACTTGCCGCCAAGCTCGAGCGTGACGGGGACCAGATTATCCGCCGCCGCGCGCATGATGTGCTTGCCCACGCTGGTAGCCCCGGTGAAAATCAGGTGATCGAAGGCGAGCTTCGAAAAGGCGGTGCCGACCTCGACCCCGCCGGTGAAGACCGCCATTTCCTCTTCGGCGAAATATTGCGGAACCAGTTCGGAAAACAGATCGGCCACCCGCTCGGTGAACTCGCTCGGCTTGATCATCGCGCGGTTGCCCGCGGCGAGGATGCCCGCCATCGGCACCATCACCATGCCAACCGGGAAATTCCACGGCGCGATCACCCCGACCACGCCCTTGGGCTGATACATCACCTCTGCCTTGGCGCCGATCAGCCCGAGCGGAAACATCGGCTTGCGCTTTTCGTTGCGGCTCCAGGCTTCGAAATGCTTCCTGGAATGCTTGAGCGCGCCAACCGACGGCATGATGTCGGTCATCAGGGTCTGCTCAACGCTGCGGTGGCCGAAATCGGCCGAAACGGCACTGGCAAAGGCGTCCTTGTGATCGATCAGCAACGCGATCGCACGGTCGATCCGGTCACGCCGGACGGCAACCGGTTCCGGCAAGGCGGCGGTGAAGGATGCACGCTGCGCCGCGAGGATGCGGTCCATCCGTTCGATTTCAGACGTGCTCATGCTCTTTCCTCTCCGACCTTTTGCCGCGCGCACTTCCTGTCGCGTCGCGATTTTCCAAGCTGGGACCCGCCTATCGCGCTAAGCGGAGGGGGACAAGGGAGAACCGTACATGTCATTTCTTCGCAATCTGATCACCACTTCTGCTCTCGCCGCCGCATTTGTTGCCACCCCCGCGCTCGCCAGGAACGTCGTGGCCGATGCCGCACAGATCACCGACGTACTCAACAAGGCCGGAGCCACCGCCAAGCTTGAGAGCACCAAGAACGGCAAGATGGTGATCGTGTCCAACACCAGCGTCCCCTTCGCGATTATCCTCGCCGGGTGCGACAACAACGACGCCAACTGCAAGTCAGTCCAGTTCTATGCGAGCTTCGCGAACAAGAAGCGTCCCTCGCTCGACGAAATCAACACCTGGTCGCGCGATCACCGCTGGGGCCGGTTCTACATTGACGGCGACGGCGACGCGACGATGGAATTCGACGTTGACCTCGAGCAGGGTGGAATGAGCGAGGAGCTGTTCATCGACAATGTCGCCTACTGGCAGGCTTCTTCGAAGGCCTTCGGGGAATCGCTGGGCAGCAAGTAAGGCCCGTTTTCGCGGCTGACAGGCTGGTTGCCATTGTTGCAACGCAACATTATGGGTGGGGCGAAAACCCAACCCATGAGGGATGCAGCAATGGCCCAGTTTTCCGCAGCCGACCCGATCGTGATCCTTTCCTATGCCCGCACCCCGATGGGGGCGATGCAGGGCGCGCTGTCCGATGTTGCGGCGACCGACCTCGGCGCCAGCGCGATCAAGGCCGCGGTTGAGCGCGCCGGAGTCGATGGCGCGCAGGTTGAGCGGGTCTATATGGGTTGCGTGCTTCCGGCCGGACTTGGCCAGGCTCCTGCCCGCCAAGCGACGATCAAGGCCGGACTCCCCCAGTCGGTTCAGGCGACGACCGTCAACAAGGTCTGCGGCTCGGGCATGCAGACCGTGATCATGGGCGCCGAAGCGCTTGCCTCGGGCTCGATCGATCTGGTTGTGGCTGGCGGCATGGAGAGCATGACCAACGCCCCCTACATCCTCAAGAAGCACCGCTCGGGCGCCCGGATCGGCCACGACACCGCCTATGACCACATGTTTCTCGATGGTCTTGAAGATGCCTACGAACCGGGACGGGCCATGGGTACTTTCGCGCAGGACACGGCCAACGAGTACCAGCTGACCCGCGAGGCGCAGGATGGCTATGCGATCGAATCGCTGCGCCGTGCCCAGGCCGCGATCGCCGACGGCGCTTTTGCCGCCGAAATCGCTCCGGTCACGGTTGTCAGCCGCGCCGGTGAAACCGTGGTTGATACTGACGAGCAGCCCGGCAAGGGCCGTCCCGACAAGATCCCGGCGCTCAAGCCCGCCTTCGCCAAGGACGGGACCATCACTGCGGCAACCTCAAGCTCGATCTCGGACGGCGCCGCCGCGCTGGTCCTCACCCGGCAAAGCGTTGCCGCTGAAAAGGGTTTGGCGCCGGCAGCCCGGATTGTTGCCATGGCGGCCCACGCCCAGGCACCCAAGGACTTCACCACCGCACCGGTCGGCGCAATCGGAAAGGTGCTGGAACGTGCCGGGTGGTCGATCGGCGATGTCGATCTGTTCGAAGTCAACGAAGCATTCGCCTGCGTCGCGATGTTCGCGATGCACGATCTTGGCATTCCGCATGAGAAGATCAACGTCCACGGCGGCGCGACAGCGCTCGGCCATCCCATCGGTGCCTCGGGCGCGCGGATCATCACTACCCTGATCGCTGCGCTCAAGCGTCACGGCAAGACCAAAGGCATCGCCTCGCTCTGCATCGGCGGCGGCGAGGCGACGGCGATCGCGGTTGAGCTGGTCTGACGCTACGGAATTAGGCATCCTTCCGCAGCTGTGATAGCACTCCCGTCCGGTCGCAAACGGAAGGGAGAGATACGATGCGTGGAATCCTTATCGCTGCTGCTGCGTTATCGCTTGGCGCCTGCCAGAAGGCCGAGGCTCCGGCTGCAGAAGAAAGCGCCCCCACCGAAGCCGCCGCCCCGGTGGCTGTTCAAAGCCCCGACGCGGGAACCTATGACGTCACCAATCCCGATGGAACCACGGGAAGCTCAACGCTCAATGCCGATGGCACCTATTCGGACCAGGATAGTGCGGGCAAGGTAAAGGCCAAGGGCACCTGGGCAGTCAAGGATGGCAAGACTTGCTTCATGCCCGAAGGTGCCGCCGAAGAATGCTTCACCGAAAGCGCGAGAGCTGCCGATGGAAGCTTCACGGCAACCGATTCCAAGGGCAACGCGGTTCAGGTCAAGCCGCGCGCCAAGTGAACCCAGGCCGGAGCCGGGATTTATCGGATCCCGGCTCCGGACAGGCGTTCACGGTTCACCCGCGCCCCAAAGCCGGTTCTGTTCGATCCAGCCTTTGCGCCCACCGACCTCGAATGCGCACCAGCCATTGCTGCAATCGCCAAGCAATCCGATCACGCCCGGAGCCGCACGCCAGAGCAGGCGGGCCGATCCACTGCCCTCCTCGCGCATGGCCGCGGGCTCCTGTCCACGGACATAGCCGGTACGCTCACGGGTCAGAAACCGGGCCAGAACCCAGCCCTGCGCACCATCGGGATCCTGCACCAGACGCCAGCCTTCCTTGAGGCGCAGCACCTTGAGCGGCAAATGCGCGCGGCGATAAACCCAGGCGATGCGGTATTCCTCACCTGGGCCGACGCGCATGTTGAGTTCATCGGGACGGATCGAAGCCCAGTACGGGGTTTGAACGTCCTGAGCGAGGAGCGGAGTCGCGAGTGTCAGTGCCACGGCCGAGGCAAATGCAGGTCGTTTGATGCGCATCGCCAACTGATAGCCGCTTGACCATGGCGCCCGCAACGGCCTAGCGCAGACAATTGTCATGACAGTGGTCACCGATACTCCCAACAGGCACCGCATCGACGGCAAGCCGCGCGTTCATGTCACGCGTCATCTGCTGCCATCGGTCGAAGCGCGGATGCGCGAACTGTTCGATGTTGTGCTCAATCTCGAGGATCGGCCCCTGAGCCGGGACGAGATGATCGCGGCAATGCGCGCCAGCGATGTCCTGGTGCCGACAGTGACCGATCGGATCGACGCGGGAATGATCGAGGCCGCCGGGGACCGGCTGGGCCTGATCGCCAATTTCGGCGCGGGGATCGAACATATCGATCTGGGCGCCGCACGGGCACGCAAGATCATCGTCACCAACACTCCAGGGGTATTCACCGACGACACCGCCGACCTCACGATGATGCTGGTCCTCTCGGTCCCGCGCCGCCTTGGCGAAGGCAGCCGCCTGGTGCGCGACGGCAAGTGGACCGGGTGGGCGCCATCGACCCTGCTTGGCCGCTCGATCGGGGGCAAGCGGCTCGCCATTCTGGGTATGGGCCGGATCGGGCAGGCCGTGGCGCACCGGGCACGGGCCTTCGGCATGGACGTCGCCTACCATAACCGCCGTCCGCTTCCCGCCAGCCTCGAATCGATGCTGGGTGCGCGTTACGAACCCGATCTGGATCGCTTGATCGCAGAGGCCGACGTGTTGACCCTGCATTGTCCGGCCGGCGCCGAAACCCACCACGTCCTCAGCGCATCGCGCATCGCCTCGATGAAGCGTGGCGCTTTCGTCATCAACACCGCGCGCGGTGACCTGATCGACGAAGAAGCCCTGATCGCGGCCTTGCAATCGGGCCACATCGGCGGCGCGGGACTCGATGTCTATGCCCGCGAACCGCAAGTCGATCCGCGCCTGATCGCGCTTCCCAACGTCATTACCCTGCCCCACATGGGCAGCGCCACTGAAGAGGGACGCGAACACGCCGGCGAGAAGGTGATCGCCAATATCCGCTTCTGGGTCGATGGCCACCGTCCGCCCGATCAGGTGCTTGAAGGCTGGGCATAATCGTCCCGCTGCGCAACATCCGTTCAGACTGCGGCTTGCCCGCGCCGCATTTGTTGCTCTAAGCGACCGGCGGAAGGAATCGCCGCGGTTGCGGCGCTGGGAGAAGACTGCTCATGCGCAAGATCGGGGCCCTGGGCCTTGCCACCATCGCTGCCCTGACGCCTGTCGCCGCGCTGGCGCAGGACGCGCTCGACGATGTTGCCGACAGCGGCGACACGGCCTGGATCCTGACTTCGGCAGCGCTGGTGCTGGCGATGACCATGCCCGGGCTGACACTGTTCTATGGCGGGCTGGTGAGGACCAAGAACTTCCTTTCGGTGATGGTCCAGATCGGTGCAATCGCGGCGATCGCTTCGCTGTTGTGGATCGTATGCGGCTATTCGGTAGCTTTTGGACACGTCACCAACGGCTGGCTGGGTTCGGGCAACGCGTGGATGCTGCTCGATCTGGGCAATGTCCGCGAAGGGACGGCGATCCCCGAAAGCGCCTTTGCCCTGTTCCAGATGATTTTCGCCGCGATCACTCCGGCGCTGATGGTCGGTGCCTGGGTCGATCGTGCCCGGTTCGGCTGGGTGGTCGGGTTCAGCGCGCTGTGGGGGCTGGCAGTCTATGCTCCGGTCGCGCACTGGCTGTGGGGCGGCGGCTGGCTTTCGGCGGCGATGGGCACCAAGGACTTTGCCGGCGGGATCGTGGTCCACACCACAGCTGGCGTTTCGGCGCTGGTCGCCGCGCTGCTGCTGGGCAAGCGGCAGGGCTTTCCCCGCACCCTGATGCTGCCGCACAGCACGTCGCTGACGATGGTCGGAGCGGCAATGCTGTGGATGGGGTGGTTCGGCTTCAACGGCGGTTCTGCGCTCGCCGCCAACGACGATGCGGCGATGGCGATCATCAACACCCATGTCGCGGCGTGCGTAGCCGCGCTGGTGTGGATCCTGATCGAGCGGATCAAGGTCGGCAAGCCCACCGGCGTAGGCTTCGCCACTGGCGCAATCGCCGGACTGGCGACGGTCACGCCCGCTGCGGGTTACGTTTCCCCCGGCGGCGCGATCCTGCTTGGCCTGGTCGCTGCGCTGGTCTGTTTCCCGATGATCCAGATTGTCAAGCAGAAGCTAAAGATCGACGATTCGCTTGACGTTTTCGCGGTTCACGGTGTGGGCGGGATGACCGGATCGGTCTTGCTTGGCGTATTGATCAGCCCCGCATTCGGTGGCGTCGGCTTCGACGAGGGCAAGACCATGGTCAGCCAGCTCGCCGCCCAATTTGTCGGGGTTGGCGCGGTTGCGATCTGGTCCGCAGTTGCCAGCGCGGTGATCGCGGTAGTGGTTAGCCTGGCCTTTCCGATGCGCGTGTCCGAGGATGACGAACGCGAAGGGCTGGATCTTGCCAGCCACGGCGAACGCGCTTGGGAAATGGATTGAGCGACTTCAGGTGAGACCGGGGTCGGCCAGCAACCGCCCCACCAACTCGATCCCGCGCCGCGCCCGGGCCATGGCAAGATGGCGGCAGTGCAGCTCGACCTGCCGGTCGCTCTCGCCGGGCAGCCCCTTGGCCGCCGCCGGGGCGACTATTCCATCGATTGGCGACCACACGGCGACGGTCGGCACCGGTGGTTTGATTGCCAGCTCGACCGCAAAGGGTGGATTGTCGACCCGGTGGTCGTTCAACCATTCGTAGAGGCGCCAGGCATTGTTGGCGCGCGGATCGCCCGAAAACGGGCTCCCGAGCGTGACAACCAGCGAAACCGCATGCGGATGCCGCTTGGCGGCCTCGCGGGCAAAGACACCGCCCAGGCTCCATCCCACCAGCGCGACAGCCTGACCGGTTTCAGCAGCGAGCGTCTCGATCCGAGCGCCAATTCGCTCGAGCAGATCATGCTTTGCGCCACGGTTTTGGCCCAACCCCCAGCCGTGGGCAGCATACCCGGCAGCTCTCAGCGAGCGGCGCAGACGGAACGACGAGATGTCACCGGTAAGGTAGCCGGGAAGGACCATGACCGGCCGACCATCTCCCGGCTCAAGCGGAACCGGTGGCAGCAACGGGCTTGCGAGAAGCCCGGGAATCTCCAGTAGCTCCGCAGCCCACTTGAGCAGCGATGGGGCACCCGCCGCCCGCGACATCGAAGGATCAATCCCCGGTCAGGATCCGGTCGACCAGCTGCTTTACCGTTGGCGTGAAACCGTTGGAATAGAACGGGTCGGTCTTGAAGTTGAACGCGGCGTGGCCGGCAAACATCAGGTTCCGGTCGATATCCTCACCGTGAACGATCGCCTTGAGCGTCTTCTGGATGCAGAAGCTGCGCGGGTCGGCAAGGTAGCCGGTGGTAAAGTCATCGTGGTCCTTCCACGATGAAAAGCCGCAATGCGAGAGGCAGCCCATGCAGTCCTTCTGATCCTTCTGGATCACCCCGCGTTCTTCCTCGCTGACGAAGACGATGGTGTCGTCGGGCGTGCGCAGCCCCTCGCGATAGCCCTGCCCCACCCAGACGCGGGCGCGCTCCAGATCGGCCGGGGCCACCCAGAAATTCTTGTTGCCCACCCCCACGTCGAGCCGTGCGGTATGTTCTCCGGCTTCGACCTTGGAATAGGGAATCTGGCGCGCCGATCGCTCTTCAAGATTGCGCAGGAACGGGTTGCGCACCGCCGAGCTGTAGAAGCCCGTCGGCGAAAAACGGTGTAGCAGCACGTCGCCTTCTTCGAGCGTGCGCAGGTGATCCTTCCAGGCCTGCGGAATCGGGCTTTCCTGGGTCAGCAGCGGACGGGTGCCATACTGGAACACAATCTGGCCCAGTTCGGGATTGTCGATCCAGTGTTCCCAGTCGCGCAGGTACCACACCCCGCCCGCCATCACGATCGGCACGCTATCGGCAATCCCCTCGGCGCGCATCGTATCGCGCAGGGCCTTGACGCGGGGA
>JAKOWQ010000126.1 GCA_029781465.1 Pseudomonadota bacterium | reverse complement strand
AAGCCCACAGCGCCTACCGCAATACCGTGCTGGTGCTCGACGAGGCCTCGATGGTCTCGACCCGCGACCAGGACCGCTTGGTCAGGCTTGCCAACCTGCTCGAGGTCGACCGGCTGGTGCTGATGGGCGACGCGCGGCAACTCGGCGCCGTCGAGGCAGGCAAGCCGTTTGCCCTGGCGCTCGCTTCGGGCATCGAGACCGCGCGGATGGATGCGAACCTGAGGGCGCGCTCCGATACCCTGAAGCGCGCCCAGGCCGCCGCCCAGCAAGGCCGCACCGGCGAGGCGCTTGGGCATCTCAAGGACCATGTCGTCGAGGCCAGCGAGAGCGGCGCGCTGCTAGCCGCCGAGCGCTGGGTCGCGCTTCCACCAAGCGAACGCGAGGCCACCGCGATCTATGCCTCGGGGCGGCGGCTGCGCGCTGAGATCAACGCCGCGGTCCAGACCGGGCTGGCTGCCAATGGTGAGATCGGACCTGATCGCCGCGAGCTGACCGTTCTCTCGCGGGTCAACGCCACCCGCGAGGAACTGCGCCATGTTAGGGCCTACGAGCTGGGCATGGTGCTTGAGGTCGGATCGCGCCAGACGCGGCAGGGCCTTGCGCGCGGGCTCTACACGGTGACGGGCGTTGATGCGGACAAAGGGCAAATCGCCCTCTCCGATGAGCGAGGCGGCAATCATCGCCTGATCCCGGCCCGGATTGGGCTCCAAGGCGACAACCAGGCCCTGCAACTGTTCGAGCGCAAGGCGCTGAGGCTCTACACTGGCGATACCATTCGCTGGACCGCCAATGACCACGTGCGCGGGCTGATCAACGCCGACCGGGCGACGGTGACCGCGATCGACAAAGAGGGCATCGCACTGCGCAGCGCCAGCGGCATGGACCATCGCCTGGCGAACGATGACCCAATGCTTGCCCGGATCGACCTTGCCTATGCGCTCAACGCCCACATGGCCCAGGGGCTGACCTCGGACAAAGGCATCGCGGTGATGGACAGCCGCGAGCGGAGGCTACTCTCAGGTCGCAACTTCCTGGTGACCATCACCCGCCTGCGCGACGAGCTCACCCTGATCCTCGACAATCGGGACAAAATCGCGGTTGGCCTTGAGCGCAATCCCGGCGAGAAGACCTCTGCGCTCGAGATCACCGAACGGCTCGGTGCTGCGGCGGCCAAGGGGCAGCAGGCTGGACTCCCCAAAGAGGAAGCACAACCCAAGCCTGAGC
>JAKOWQ010000124.1 GCA_029781465.1 Pseudomonadota bacterium | reverse complement strand
CTGAGCAATGGCATGCTGCCCTGGGCGGCGTTCTGGGCAGCGTGGGGGCCAACCTGCTCAGCAACGTGTTGCAGCGCGATCGTGACGACGCCTTGGATGCCTTGGCCAAGGCGGCGATCGACCCGGCCACCGCGAGCGCTATGCGCCGGCTGCTCGAGGAAGCGATCGATCGCAGCGATGCGCTGTCCTCTGCCCGCCTGGCGCTGAGTCGGCAGCCCGATACGAAAGGCGGGGGCTGGCAAGCCTTCGAAGCAGACCTCTTGGGTGATCTGGACCGCCTGGGCGAAGCGACGGTGCGCACCCGCGAGGTGCTGCGGCAGATCCAGACCGAGATCCACCAAAGGGCGGGTCGCGACGCGATCACCGTCATGCCCGGTGGAACGGTCCTGATCATCAACCGCGATCGGGACGTTCAGGTCATTGGTCCTGACCAATCGGATGATCCCGCGGTGGCGCAGAAAACCATGGATCTGCTGGGCGGGCCCGGCGGTGACGTGAGCTATGAAAGCGGTCGCGGCATTCTGCGTGTGACCGGCGACGGCGCGGAGGTGCAGCTGCGCCCGGCCGACTTCAGCCGGTCGGTGGCCGCTTCCCCCGCTCTGGACCAATGGATCGGGGCGATGGTCGAGCGGCTGCTCCCTGACAGAGACGCGGACCGCTTCTACGCGTTGCCCTTGCAGAAGGCCTTGCCGGCACAGCTCGCGGCGCTGAAGCAGACACCCGGCGGCACCGAACAGATCCCGTTACCGGACCTGCCCGCGGCTTTTGATCAGGAGGAGGCCAAGGGGCGGATCCTGCTCTGGGGGGATCCGGGTGGAGGCAAGTCCACCTTGCTGCAAAAGACGGCTCGGGATGCCCTGCTGCGCCTGCGCCAAGCTGGGGTGGCACCGATTCCCTTCCTGGTGGAGCTGCGTCAACATCGCAGCGGGACACCAGCCGAGTTCCTGGCCGCGCGTTGGACGGCTCTGGGCTACGAGGGCGCCCTTGGGCTGAGCCTCAATGCCGCCCTGGCCGCCGGTCGCATCCTGTTGCTGGCCGACGGGTTGAACGAAATGCAGCGTGATCGCAGAGAACGCCAGACGCTGGACTGGAACGATTTTCTGGGCGAGCTGGGCAGCTTTCCTGTGGGCAACCAGGCCGTGGTGAGCTGCCGCACCTTGGACGACATGGGCGGGCTGCGGATGATGCGCGTGGCCGTGCTCCCGCTGAGCGAGCAACGGGTCAAGGAGGTTATCGAAGGCGACCGGTTGCTGGACGACGATCAGCGGCAGCGTCTGAAGCAACGCCTGGATGAGGACGCCCGGCGCTGTGCCGAAGGCGGCGACTCCCGCCGCAGCCTGCTGCGATTGGCTGGCAACCCGCTTGCGCTGAGCATCCTGCTGAGCCGCTTCGTCTCGGAGGGAGACCTGACCGCCAATCGCGGCCAACTCTTCTACGGTTTCTGTCGCGAGGTCTTGGAGCGAGAGCTAATGCGGCGGCTGCTGGCCGAGGAACGGGAACAGGACGTAAGGCTT
>JAKOWQ010000098.1 GCA_029781465.1 Pseudomonadota bacterium | reverse complement strand
GTATGAGTTCACCCAGATCCAGGTGATCAACGAAGCGCGATGACCCAGCTGAGCTATGCCAGGGGCGCCACCGAACCGCCGCTGCTCGAACACACGATCGGCGCCGCGCTTGAGCAGGCCGCCGATCGCTGGGGCGCGTCGCTTGCGCTGGTTTCGCGTCATCAGGGTGTGCGCTGGACCTGGGCCGAGCTCAACGCCGAGGTCGATCGGATCGCTACCGGACTGCTCGAACAGGGCGTGCTCAAGGGTGACCGGGTGGGGATCTGGGCGCCCAACTGCGCCGAATGGACCGTGATCCAGTTTGCCACCGCCAAGATCGGCGCGGTGCTGGTCACGATCAATCCGGCCTACCGGGTCAGCGAGGTGGAATACGCGCTGAACAAGGTGGGCTGTTCGGTGCTGGTTACCGCGCCCAGCTTCAAGACCAGCGACTATATCGCCATGCTGCGCGAGCTGGGGCCGGAAAAGCTCCCCCACCTCAGGCTGATGGTCTCGCTGGGCGAGGGAGCATACGAGGGTTTCATGCCCTGGGCAAGCCTGCGTTCGCAGCCGGATCGCGGCGCGCTCGCCGCCGTGGGCGGGGTGCTCGATCGCAACGATGCGATCAACATCCAGTTCACCAGCGGCACCACGGGTTTTCCCAAGGGCGCGACGCTGACCCATCGCAACATCCTCAACAATGGCTATTTCACCGCCCGCACGATCAAGCTCGGGCCGGAGGACCGGATATGCATTCCGGTCCCGCTCTATCACTGCTTCGGGATGGTGCTGGGCAACCTTGCCGCGCTGACCAGCGGCGCGGCGATGGTCTATCCGGGCGAGGCCTATGATCCCAAGGCCGCACTGGAAGCAGTTCAGGCCGAGGGGTGCACCGCGCTCTACGGCGTGCCGACGATGTTCATTACCATCCTCAACCAGCCCGATCTGGCCAGTTACGACGTATCGAGTCTGCGCACCGGGATCATGGCCGGATCACCATGCCCGATCGCGACGATGCGCGCGGTGATCGACCGGCTCAACATGAGCGAGGTGACGATCGGCTATGGCATGACCGAGACCAGCCCGCTTACCACCCAGACCGCGACCGACGACCCGCTTGAAGAGCGGGTCGGCACCGTCGGGCGCGTCCATCCCCATGCCGAGGCCAAGGTTGTCGGCCCCATGGGCGAAACCCTGCCGATCGGCGAACAGGGCGAATATTGCTCGCGCGGCTATGCGGTGATGCTGGGCTATTGGGACGATCCGGCCAAGACCGCCGAGGCGATCGATGCCGATGGCTGGATGCATTCGGGCGATCTCGCGACCATCGATGCCAAGGGCTATGTGCGGATCACCGGGCGGATCAAGGACATGATCATTCGCGGGGGCGAGAACATCTACCCGCGCGAGATCGAGGAATTCCTCCTCACCCACCCTCAGATCGCTGATGCCCAGGTGTTCGGCGTGGCCGACGAGAAGTATGGCGAGGAAGTCTGCGCCTGGATCATCGCCAAGCCGGGCGCGGCGCTGGGCGAGGATGCGGTGATCGCGCACTGCAAGGGCAGGATCGCGCACTACAAGGTGCCGCGCTTTGTGCGGATCGTCGAGGGCTTCGCGATGACCGTCACCGGAAAGGCCCAGAAGTTCGAGATGCGCAAGATGATGGAAGCGGAGCTGGGGCGTGGCTGAAAGACCCGAACTGGAATTCATGTGCTCCGAAGCCGATGGGGATGTTCTGGTGGTCACACTGGACCGCGCGGACAAGCGCAATGCCCTGTCCGCTGCGTTCATCGAGGAAATCGTTTCGCTGTTCGACTGGGTGCGCCAGGCCGAGGCGGTGCGCGCGGTGGTGGTACGGGCCGAAGGTTCGGTTTTCTGCGCCGGTCTCGATCTGATCGAACATCACCTTGAGGATCGCAGCGCGACCGACTTCATGTACATCTGCCGCCGCTGGCACGCCGCCTTCGATGCGATCCAGCACTGCGGCAAGCCGGTGATCGGGGCGCTCAATGGCGCGGTGGTCGGCGGTGGGCTTGAGCTGGCATCGGCGTTCCATATCCGCGTGGCCGATCAGACCACCTATTTCGCCTTGCCCGAGGGGCAGCGCGGAATCTTCACCGGCGGCGGTGCCACGGTGCGGGTCGCGCGGCTGGTGGGCGAGGCGCGGATGATCGACATGATGCTCACCGGCCGGGTCTATACCCGCGAGGAGGCGGTTTCGGTCGGGCTGTGCCAATATCTGGTAGAAGGTTCGAGCCTGGACAAGGCGATGGAGATTGCGCGCAAAGCTGCCCAAAATCCGCCGCTGTCGAATTTCGCGATCACTTCGGGGATCGCCCATATCGGCAACATGCCGGCTAATGATGCCTTCTACGCCGAAGCCTTCATCGCCGGGATCACCAATACCCAGCCGGCCTCGAAAGACCGGCTCGCGGCCTTCATGAACAAGACCGCGGCCAAGGTGCTCAATGACTGATCCCGACATGGCGCCGATCCTCAGCGATGAGGACGGGCCGATCGCGCGGATCGTGCTCAACCGTCCGCGCGCGGGCAACAGTCTGTCGATGGAGCTGGTTTCGGCGCTGCGGGCCGAACTTGCCTTGCTGGCCGGGCGGACCGAGATCAAGGTGATCGTGCTGTCCGGCGCGGGCGGGCGGATATTCTCTGCCGGGCACGATCTCAACGAATTCAACGGGCAGGAGGACATGGATTTCCTCCAGCGCGATTTTGCCGGGATCACCGCGCTGATGCAGCAGATCATGGCCCAGCCGCAAGTGGTGATAGCCAAGGTGGAAGGCGTGGCGACCGCGGCCGGGTGCGAGCTGGTCGCGGCCTGCGACCTGGCGCTGGCTTCCAGCGTGGCACGCTTTGCGGTTCCGGGGGTCAATATCGGCTTCTGGTGCCACACCCCGCAGGTTGCCCTGGCCCGCACGATCGGGCGCAAGCAGGCGATGATGATGCTTGCCACCGGCAAGCTGTTTCCCGCCAGCCATGCCCTGTCGATCGGGCTGATCAACGAGATTCACGAACCCGATGCGCTGGACGAGGCGACCGAGGCCTTGGCCGGGCAGATCGCTGGCAAGGCCGGTTCGGTGCTGCGCCGGGGCAAGGCGTCGTTCAACCGCCAGGCCGCGCTTCCGCTGGCCGATGCCTATGCCTTTGCCCGGCAGCAGGCGCTGGAAAATATCGTCGACCCCGACGCCCGCGAAGGCATCGCGGCCTTCATCGAGAAGCGCGAGCCGGACTGGCCCGGCGGATAGCGATCAGCAGACCGGGTTCTGGCTGTCGCAGATCAGGCACAGCGCATGAATGATATCGCGCACTACCGGGTCCTTGAGGCTGTAGTAGCGTGTCTGCGCCTCACCACGGATGCCGACCACTCCTTCGTCGCGGAGCATGGCAAGGTGCTGCGACACCGCCGATTGCGACAGCCCGACCAGATCGACCAGCTGGGAGACCGAAGCCTCGCCCTCGTCGAGCCGGCACAGCATCAGCAGTCGTTCGGGATGGCTCATGATCTTGAGCCGCCCCGACATGGCGTTGGCGTTGGCCTTGAGATCGGAAAGGTCTGTCGGCTTCATATCAGGCCCTCCACTTATGCAATTTTACTTGGGTTGCAAGTTTGCCATGAAGGCTCACCGCTCCACCGGCAGCCCGGCCGCCCGCCAGGCCCCGAAGCCGCCGCCCAGATGAGTGTCGATTTCAGCCTGCGCCGCGCCGCATTTGTCGAGTGCCATGGCCGAGCGGCGGCCCGCGGCGCAATTGAGTACCAGGGTCTTGTCGCCCGGATCGGGCAGCTGCGAGGCCCGGAAGAGCGAAAGCGGCATGTTGACCGCCCCGGGGATGTGCCCGGCAGCAAACTCGTCCGGCTCGCGCACATCAACCACCAGCGCGCGCCCATCGCGCAGCATGGTTTCAAGCTGACGGGGAGTGACTTCGCGATGCCTGGGCTTGCCGAATCCGAACACGATATCTGCCTCTGGGTTGAAAGACGGGACGTCCGCCTCATATTGTCACTTGCTTATATGCAGGATCACGCATATAAGTCAATCACGATATTTGTGATTCGAGCCCCCTGTTCCGCCAGACCGCTCCCCCTCTTTATGGTATGGCGGAACAACCTGACGGCGATCCCGGCACTGCCTATCGGAGCCAGCGCTGGGGTCGCCGTTCAAGGATTGGAGCGGCCAGAAAGGGACCTTCCGCAATGACCGATACCGCACTTGCCGCCGCTGTCGCCCAGGCCGATGCCGCCCGCGCATCGGGCCGGATTCCGGTGGTGAAGACCTTCTTCGACGAGGCGACTTTTACCGCGACCCACGTTGTCCACGATCCCGCGACGAAACGCGCGGCGGTGATCGATCCGGTGCTCGATTTCGACCAGCCCTCGGGCCGCACCACAACCGCTTCGGCCGAAGCCGTTGCCGCCTATGTGCGCGATCGGGGGCTGACGGTGGACTGGCTGATCGAAACCCATGCCCACGCCGATCATCTTTCCTCGGCGCCCTACCTCCAGGACGAAATCGGCGGCAGGACCGCGATTGGCGGTGCGATCCGCACCGTGCAGGAAACCTTTGCCAAGGTGTTCAACGAGCCCGCCAGCTTCGCGCGCGACGGATCGCAGTTCGGGCATCTGTTTGGAGATGGCGAAACCTTTGCGATCGGCGATCTGCCCGCGATCGCGCTGCATGTTCCGGGCCATACCCCGGCCTGCATGGCTTACCTGATCGGTGATGCGCTGTTCGTTGGCGATACGCTGTTCATGCCCGATTTCGGCACCGCGCGGTGCGATTTCCCCGGTGGCGATGCCCGCGCGCTTTACCGTTCGATCCGCCGCCTGCTCGCCCTGCCGGGTGAAACGCGGATGTTCCTGTGCCACGATTACAAGGCTGAGGGTCGCGGCGAATATGTCTGGGAAACCACGGTCGCGGCGCAGCGCGCGGGCAACATCCATGTCCGCGACGGCGTGGGCGAGGACGAATTCGTCGCCATGCGCGAAGCGCGCGACAAGACGCTCGATATGCCGCGCTTGATCCTCCCCTCGGTTCAGGTCAACATCCGCGCCGGGATGTTTCCCGAGCCCGAGGAGAACGGCGTGAGTTACCTCAAACTGCCGCTCAATCTGCTGTGAGCCTGTTCGATCTGGCGCACCTGCTGGCCGCGCTCAGCGGGGTGCTGGTGGGCTTCACGCTAGGGCTCGTCGGCGGGGGCGGCTCGATCCTAGCGGTGCCGCTGATGGTCTATGTGGTGGGGGTGAAAAGCCCCCACGTGGCGATTGGAACCAGTGCGCTGGCGGTTGCCGCCAATGCCCTTGTCGGGCTCTTCAACCATGCCCGGGCCCACAATGTCACTTGGAGCTGCGGCGGCGCCTATGCCGCGGCCGGGGTGATCGGCGCGCTCGCCGGATCGAGCCTGGGCAAGGCGTTCGACGGCCAGAAGCTGCTGTTCCTGTTCGCGCTGCTGATGCTGGTGGTCGCCGCGCTGATGTTTCGCAGCCGCAGCCAGCAAGGCATCGAAGGGGTGACCTGTACGCGCGACAACCTGCCCAAGGTCGCCTCGTTCGGCTTTGGGACCGGGGTCCTTTCTGGCTTCTTCGGGATCGGCGGAGGGTTTCTGATCGTGCCCGGACTGGTCGCCTCGACCGCGATGACCACCTACCGCGCAATCGGCACGTCGCTGGTGGCGGTGAGCGCCTTCGGTCTGACCACGGCGCTCAACTATGCGGCCTCGGGGCTGGTCGATTGGGGGGTTGCCGGGGCCTTCGTTGCGGGCGGCGTGGCGGGCAGCCTTGGAGGAACCTCGCTGGCAAGCAAGCTGTCGACCAGCAAGGGTCTGCTCAACACGATCTTTGCGGGTATGATCGTGCTGGTCGCCGCCTATATGCTTTACCGCAGCGCAGCCGCCATTGGGGCTTGAGCCAGCCTTCGCCACCGCTATGGCGGAAAGGACGCAGCACAGCGGAGAACGGCGATGCACTACGATGTCTTGATTGTCGGCGCGGGGCAGGGCGGCGGCGCGGCGGCAATCCAGCTGCGCCAGCAGGGTTTCGCCGGTTCGATCGGGATGATCGGGCGCGAGGCCGAGCCGCCCTATGAACGCCCC
>JAKOWQ010000177.1 GCA_029781465.1 Pseudomonadota bacterium | reverse complement strand
GACCTGACGGACCGGCGAATAGAGCGAGTCGACCGGGATCAGCCCGATCGGCGCGTCGGCCGGACGGTTCGATACCGCGGGGACATAGCCCTTGCCGGTATCGGCGGTCAGTTCCATGTTGAGCGTCGCGCCCTCGTCGAGGTGGCAGATCACCAGATCCTTGTTCATCACCTCGATATCGCCGGTAACCGCGATATCGCCAGCGGTAACTTCACCCGGGCCGGTGGCCGAAAGCTGCAGCCGCTTGGGGCCTTCGCCCTGCATCCTGAGCGCGATCTGCTTCACGTTGAGCACGATGTCGGTGACATCTTCGCGCACCCCGGCCAGCGAGGAGAATTCGTGCAGCACGTTCTCGATCTTGATCGAGGTGATCGCGGCACCCTGCAGGCTGGAGAGCAGCACGCGGCGCAGCGCATTGCCCAGCGTCAGGCCGAAACCGCGCTCGAGCGGCTCGGCGACAAAGGTCGCGCGGCGCTTGGGGTCGTTGCCCGCCTTCACTTCGAGGGCGTTGGGCTTCTTGAGTTCCTGCCAGTTCTTGATGTTGACAGTCATGGACTTCCCCTGGGATCAATTTTTGGCGGAAAGCCGCTGCTCTCGATGAGAGCCGCGGCCGATCCGGAACTGCGACGAGGCGACTGCCCCGCCGCGAAGGAAACGATCAGACGCGGCGACGCTTCGACGGCCGCACACCGTTGTGCGGGATCGGAGTGACGTCGCGGATCGAGGTAATCGTGAAGCCGACGGCCTGGAGGGCGCGCAGCGCGCTCTCACGGCCCGAACCGGGACCCTTCACTTCGACTTCAAGGGTACGCACGCCGTGTTCGGCGGCCTTCTTGCCGGCGTCGTCCGCAGCCACCTGGGCGGCATAGGGGGTCGACTTGCGGCTGCCCTTGAAGCCCATCATACCCGCGCTGGACCAGGAAATCGCATTGCCCTGGGCGTCGGTGATGGTGATCATGGTGTTGTTGAAGCTGGCATTCACGTGGGCGATGCCGCTCGTGATGTTCTTCCGCTCGCGGCGCTTGATGCGCTGGGGTTCGCGTGCCATTTTTTCTTATCCTGTCGAATATCGGAAAAGGAAAAGCGATCAGCCGAAAGGCCGAGGCTTACTTCTTCTTGCCGGCGATGGGCTTGGCCTTGCCCTTGCGGGTGCGGGCGTTGGTGTGGGTGCGCTGGCCGCGAACCGGCAAGCCCTTGCGATGGCGCAGCCCGCGATAGCAGGCCAGGTCCATCAGGCGCTTGATGTTCATCGCGGTTTCGCGGCGCAGATCGCCTTCGACCGTGTGGTCGGCGTCGATTGCTTCGCGAATGTGCAGCACTTCCTGATCGCTCAGATCGGCCACGCGGCGGCTATGATCGATACCCAGCTTGTCGGCGATCTGCTTCGCCTTGTGGGCGCCGATACCGTGGATATAGGTGAGCGCGATAATCACGCGCTTGTTGGTGGGGATATTGACCCCGGCAATACGAGCCACTTACTTCTCCATGCTCCACAGAGGGCAGCGGGTGCGGCCCTCCATCTCAACGCTTCACCCGGTTCAGAACGGCAAAAAGCCCGGTTGGCGCGCGCATGCGGCTTCGCCTTCCGGACTGACCCGTTCTTTTCGAGTGAAGCGGGCGCTTAGGGCGATTCGTCCGCCCTGTCAACGCCCTACTCCGAGGGCTTTTCCGTGGATTCCTTTTCCGCGGCCCCGGCAGGTTCTCCGGCGGGTTCTTCGGGCTTGCCCAGCTTGTCGGCCAGCCGCCCGATCTGCTCGCCCAGCACCTTGTCGACCAGCGGCGCCATCTCCTCGGCCTTCATCCGCATGTGACCATCGACCACATAGGTCCACTCGATCCGGGTGCCCCCTTCATGCGGCTTGAGCACGATCGTGAGAACGCCCGTAACCGGCTCGCTCTGCAAGGGCCCCAGTCCGCCGATCAGGCGCAGAACTCCGCGTTGGGGATCGGCATAGACGATATGACCGTGCTCGACGCTGCCCATCCGCTGGCCCTCGGGGGCATCGGCGGGCCGGGGCAGCTTTTCGCAAAAGCAGCCGGTGGCCTGTGAATCGATATAGAGGTTGGCCGCATCGCCCGACCAGGTGTGTTGCGAGGACCACCACTGCGCCGGTGCGGTCAGCATCTTCCAGGCATCGCTCTTGCTGGCCGTGGTTTCGGCCGACAGGGCAATCGCAAAGCCGCTGTCGAACTGGTCGGCTACTTCCGCCTGGAGTGGCTGAGCAAGGAGGCCCGCAAGGCCGATCGCCGCTGCTTGAAACCCGAACCGGCGCATCGCATACAACTCCCAACCACACCCGGCCACGCCAGGCATCCGATCAGGCAGTGATAGTGCGTTCGATCGCCGCCGTCACGTCATCGATGTCGGCCATGCCGTTGACCCGGGTGACGATCCCGCGCGCTTCGTAGATCGGCAGGATCGGCGCGGTCTTGGCACGGTATTCGGCCATGCGGGTGCGCACGGTATCCTCGTTGTCATCGGGCCGACGCTTGAATTCGTGGCTGCCGCACTTGTCGCATACGCCCGGTTCGCGCGGCTGCTCGAACTTGTCGTGGTAGCCTTTGCCGCAATTGGCACAGGTGAACCGACCGCAGATCCGTTCGACCAGCGCATCCTCATCAACATCGAGCTCGATCACATGGTCAAGCGTGCGCCCGCGTTCGGCAAGGATCGCATCGAGGGATTCGGCCTGAGCCGCAGTGCGCGGATAGCCATCGAAGATCGCCCCGGTATCCGGCCCCATCTGATCCAGCTCCTCGCCGATCAAGGCGGAGACGATGGCATCGGAGACCAACTCGCCCCGGTCCATCACGGCCTTGGCCTGAAGACCCACCGGGGTTCCCGCGCGCACGGCGGCGCGCAGCATGTCGCCGGTGGAGAGCTGGCGCATTCCGTGCTTTTCGACCAGTCGCTGGGCCTGGGTTCCCTTGCCCGCTCCGGGCGGTCCCAACAGGATGATGTTCACGGCAATTCCCCCAGAGTTAGACGATCAGCGCAAGCGTCCCTTCAGCTTGGCCTTTTTGATAAGGTCACCATACTGGTGCGCCAACAGGTGCGACTGTATCTGGGTGATCGTGTCGACGGTGACATTGACCACGATCAGCAAGCTGGTGCCGCCGGCAAAAAACAGCCGCATGCCGGTCTGCGCAATCACCCATTCGGGCACAACGCAGACAACCGTAAGGTAAGCCGCGCCGATCACGGTGATGCGCGTCAGCACATAGTCGAGGTAGTTGGCGGTGTTCTTCCCCGGCCGGATACCCGGAATGAAGCCACCGTTGCGCTTGAGGTTCTCCGAGGTTTCCTCGGGATTGAACACTACCGCGGTGTAGAAAAAGCTGAAGAAGATGATCCCGGCGGCATAGAGCAGCATATAGGTCGGCTTGCCGTGGCCAAGATACTGGTTGAGCGCGATGATAAAGGCGCCAACCTTGGAATCGGGCGAAACCGAATTGCCCGCGAACTGGGTGATGGTCAGCGGCAGCAGCAGCAGTGAGCTGGCGAAGATCGGCGGGATCACGCCCGAGGTGTTGAGCTTGAGCGGCAGGTGGCTGCGATCGGCCTGCATCATGCCGTGCTGGCTGGCGCGTTTGGGGTACTGGATCAGCAAGCGGCGCGTGGCGCGCTCGAAAAAGCAGATCCCGATCACCAGACCGACCAGAAGGGCGATCAGCATGACGATGGTGAAGCCCTGGATCGACCCGGTGCGCCCGCCCTCGAACAGGTTGGCGATGAAGGTTGGCATCTGGGCGACGATCCCGGCCATGATGATCAGCGAGGTGCCGTTGCCGATCCCGCGGCTGGTGATCTGCTCACCCAGCCAGAGCAGGAACATGGTCCCGCCGATCAGGCTGATGACCGCGCCGATGCGGAACCCGATGCCGGGCATGACCACCGCCTGAAGGCCGCTCGACGCGCCATAGGCTTCAAGCCCCGTGGCCACGAAATAGCCCTGCAACGCGGTCAGGAACACCGCGCCATAGCGGGTGTACTGGTTGAGCTTCTTGCGCCCGCTTTCGCCTTCCTTCTTGAGTGCAGCCAGAGCCGGGTGCAGCGAGGCGGCCAGTTGGACCACGATCGAGGCGGTGATGTAGGGCATCACGCCCAGCGCGATCAGGCTCATGCGCTCAAGGCTGCCGCCCGAGAAGGTGTTGAACAGATCGAGGATTCCGCCCTTGGTCTGGCTGTAGAGCCGCTCAAGGATCAGCGGATTGACGCCGGGAAGCGGCACGAAGCTGAGGAAACGGAAAACGATCAGCGCGCCGATCGTGAACCAGATCCGGTTCTTGAGCTCGGTCGCCTTCGAGAAGTTGGCGAGGCTGAGATTGCTCGCGATGTTGTCGGCGCGTGATGCCATTGTGCGGTCAAGCCTTGCTTTGGGCGCCGGTCCTGCCCGGACCGGACTCTCCCCCCATCGGTGAAGGGCCCATATAGGACGCGGGCGAGGATTGGATAACCCCCGCCCGCACTTGTCCCGAAATTATTCGGCGGCGTCCGCCTTGGCGGCGGGCACTTCCACCGAGCCACCGGCCTTTTCGACCGCGGCCTTGGCACCGGCGGAAACCCCGGCGACCACGAACTGGGCCTTGGCCTTGAATTCACCCTTGCCGAGCAGACGCACGCCATCCTTGCCACCACGGGCAAGACCGGCCGCCTTGAGCGCGGCATGGTCGATCGGCTTCTTGGCGTCGAGCTTGCCGGCGTCGATCGCCTTCTGCACCAGACCCAGGTTCACCTCGGCATAGTCCTTGGCGAAGATGTTGTTGAAGCCGCGCTTCGGGATGCGCATGTGCAGCGGCATCTGACCGCCTTCGAACCCGGCGATCGACACGCCCGAGCGCGCCTTGGCACCCTTCTGGCCGCGCCCGGCGGTCTTGCCCTTGCCCGAGCCGATACCGCGGCCCACGCGCATGCGGGACTTGCGGGCACCCTTGTTGTCGGAAATTTCGTTCAGTTTCATCGTTTGCACTCGCTTTCGCTTTTGTCGCGCTGATAGGAAGGCGCGCGCATAGGCGAAGCGGCCAGGGATGTCACCCCCCTTTTGAGTCTGTCCTGGTTAGGTGGAAGCGTCGACACGGAGCCGTCTTTGGCTCAGCACGAGGCGTGAGGAGGGAGCCATGCCATCGCATAGTGACCGACGAGCAACGCTGCGATGGGCCAAAGACGGCCC
>JAKOWQ010000072.1 GCA_029781465.1 Pseudomonadota bacterium | reverse complement strand
GGTGGTGAAGGGCGGCCGGCGGTTCGGCTTTGCCGCGCTGGTCGTGGCCGGGGATGGTCGCGGCCGGGTCGGCTATGGTGCCGGCAAGGCGCGCGAGGTGCCCGAGGCCATCCGCAAGGCGACTGACCAGGCCAAACGCGCGATGATCCGCGTGCCGTTGCGCGAAGCCCGCACCGTCCACCACGATGTCATCGGCTATTTTGGCGCCGCCAAGGTCGTGATGCGTGCCGCGCCGCAGGGCACTGGGATCATCGCCGGCGGTCCGATGCGGGCGATCTTTGAATCGCTTGGCGTGCAGGACGTGGTGGCCAAGTCGATCGGCACGTCCAATCCGCACAACATGGTCAAGGCGACCTTCGACGCGCTGCGGCGCATGGAAGGGCCGCGGGCCGTGGCCAACCGCCGGGGCAAGCGAGTCAGCGACCTGATTGGTCGCCGCGATGCTGGTGGCGCCCCGGGCGAGAGTGCCGAGGCCAAGGAGGCGAGCGGTGGCTGATCCGACCGATAGCGCAGAGGCACCGGCTGCGTCAGCGGTGAGCCTAGGCAAAGCCGAGGTATCGACCGGTGGCCCGCGGGTCAAGGTGACCCAGATCGGCAGCCCGATCGGCCGCCAGGCCTATCAGCGGGCCAATCTGATCGGTCTTGGGCTCAACAAGATGCACCGGACCAAGGTGCTGGAAGACACGCCCTCGGTGCGCGGCATGATCGACCGGGTCAAGCACCTGGTTCGGGTCGAGCCGGCCGAGTGATCCCGCGCGCCCCGCAGGGCGCCGATCCCGAACCGAAGGCGGGGGACCGTTACCATGAAGCTCCACGAACTGCGCGACAATCCCGGCGCCCGCACCAAGCGGATGCGGGTCGGACGCGGCATCGGCAGCGGCAAGGGCAAGACCAGCGGGCGCGGCGTCAAGGGCCAGAAGGCGCGTACCGGCGTGGCGATCCGCAGCTTCGAGGGCGGCCAGATGCCGCTCTACCGGCGCCTGCCCAAGCGCGGTTTCAACAACCCGCTGCGCAAGACCTATACCGAGGTCAATCTTGGCCTGCTGCAGCGGGCGATCGATGCCGGCAAGGTCGATGCCGCCCAGCCGATCGATGCCACCGTACTACGGGCTGCTGGCGTGATTGACCGCGAGCGGGATGGGGTGCGCCTGCTGGGCAAGGGTGCACTGACGGCAAGCGTGACCATCTCCGTGGCCGGTGCGTCGAAGGCGGCGGTCGAGGCGGTGCGCCAGGCCGGGGGCGAGGTGATCCTGCCCGCCGGGAGTGCTCCGGCCGAGCCCGAAGGCGACGCATCGTAGGCGGATTCGCCCGGGCAGGCCGTTTCCGCGTGAACCGGCCGACCCGGCAGAATTGCCGGTCCGATTTGGCGCAGGCCCCTTGGCGTGTCGCTCGGGGGCCCGATTTGTGCCTGGGGTGCATTGCCCGGCAGCTCGGCGGCGGGCATCTTGGGGTGCACTGGGTCCTGAGGTGTGATGCGTTTTGGCGTGGCAATTCGGTGATTGCGCCCTAGATTTCGCCGCAGTTTC
>JAKOWQ010000049.1 GCA_029781465.1 Pseudomonadota bacterium | reverse complement strand
CCTATATCGTCGCGGACAGCGGTGCGCGTCTGCTGATCGGCAGCAGCTATCTTGCGTCGGTGCTCGACGAAGTGGCGAAACTTGCCCCGGATGTCCCGCAGTTGCGCTTTGGCGCCGAGGGCGAGCGCGATGCCGAAGCTGCGCTTTCCGCCATGCCTTGCGAACCCATCGCCGACGAGCGTGCCGGGGTCGACATGCTCTATTCCTCGGGCACCACCGGGCGGCCCAAGGGCGTGAAGATCCCGCTTCCCGACGATCCCGACATTGCCCAGGCGACAGCACTTGTCGGCCTGGCCTCGATGGCCTTCGGGATCACCCCCGAGGCGGTCTATCTTTCCCCTGCCCCACTCTATCATGCCGCACCGCTGCGCTGGTCGATGACCGTGCACAAACTGGGCGGGACCGTGGTGGTGATGGAGCGTTTCGATGCCGAGGAAGCGCTGAAGGCGATCGAGAAATACCGCATTACCGACAGCCAGTGGGTGCCGACCCATTTCGTGCGCATGCTCAAACTTCCCGATGAGGTGCGCGCCCGCTACGATACCTCGACATTGAAATGCGCGATCCACGCCGCCGCCCCCTGCCCGGTCCCGGTCAAGCGGGCGATGATCGAATGGTGGGGGCCGGTGCTGTTCGAATACTATGCCGGGACCGAGGGCAACGGTTTCACTTTCATCTCCAGCGCCGAATGGCTGGAGCGTCCGGGATCGGTCGGCCGGGCACTGACCGGGATCGTGCGGGTCTGCGACGAGAACGGCGACGAAGTGCCGCGCGGCACCGAAGGGCAGATCTTTTTCGAGCCGACCGAAGGCAACGTGCCGTTCGAGTATCACAACGATCCGGCCAAGACCGCCGAAAGCCGCAACAAGCACGGCTGGACCAGCCTGGGCGATGTGGGGATCGAGGACGAAGAAGGTTATGTCTTCCTGACCGACCGCAAGAGCTTCATGATCATCGCGGGCGGGGTCAACATCTATCCGCAGGAGATCGAGAACCTGCTGGTCACCCATCCCAGGGTTACCGATGCCGCAGTGATCGGCGCGCCCGATCCCGATCTGGGGGAAAAGGTTGTGGCGGTGATCCAGCCCGTCGACATGGCCGAGGCCGGTCCGGCGCTGGCCGACGAACTGATGGCCTGGCTCGCGCCGCAGCTCAGCCGGATCAAGCTGCCGCGCCAGATCGACTTTCGCGAGCAGCTCCCCCGCGAGGCGACCGGCAAGCTCTACAAGCGGTTGCTGCGCGACGAATACAAGGCCGCCTACGAGGCGGCGGGCTGAGCCCGGCGTTCGCGCCAGATCCTGTGCAACATCGCGGTTGAGGCCAGGCAGATCGGCCCAAGCACGATCCCGTGCGCGCCAAACAGCGCCAGCCCGCCGAGGATGGCGATGAACGAGACCAGCGAGTGCAGCGACAGGCGCTTGCCCACCAGAATCGGGTAGATCACATTGTCGATCAGCCCGACCACCAGCAATCCCCAGGCCGTGAGGATCAATGCCGAGCCGATCTCACCGCTCACCGCCAAGGCAATCGCGACCGGCGCCCAGATCACGAAGGCTCCCAGGAACGGCACGATCGCCAGAGCGCCCATGACGATTCCCCAGAACGCGGGCGAAGGCAGATCGAGCCACCAGAACATCAACCCGGCGAGCAGCCCCTGCAACGCGGCAACCGCGATGGTGCCATAGAACGAGGCGAGGATCGTATCGCGCACGGATTCGGCCAGGCGGCCGAATTCGCTTTGCGAAAGCGGCATCGCATCGGCAATCGCGGCGCGGAACCATTCGCCGTCACGCAGCAGGTAAAACAGGAAATAGAGCGTCAGCAGCAGGGTGGCGATCCAGGTCAGCGAGCCCTGGATCAGACTCTCCCCCCACCCCGCCAACCGCCCGCTGACGGTCTGGAACAACAGGCCCGGTTCGAGATTGGCATTCGCCCATTCAATGGCCGGAGCAAGCCAGGCATGCTGCCTGGCGATCTCGTCCCAGCGGCTGGTCGAGAGCATCTGCCCTGCCACCTGGGCCCCGCCGGCCAGTTCGGCAACCAGGGCATTGGCGATAAACAGCGCAGGCCCGACCAGCGCCAGGGTGACCAGCGCGAGCGTAACGGTCGCGCTGGCCCAGGCCCGGCGCAGCCGCGCCCGCAGCCATTGCTCCAGCGGCGCGGCGATCAGCGCCAGGACCAGCGCCCAGACCAGCGCCGGAACGAACGGCCTGACGATCAGCGCGCAGGCGATCAGGCCGACCAGCAGCAGCGCGGCAAGCAGCCCGCGGGTGCGGTATTCGGCGCTTTGTTGCTGCGGACGGTCCATGGCGGATCCTGCTGGAGCGGGCGATGCGGCAATCTTGGGGCCAATCCCCGGGGCATGCAACGGCTTGTTTGGCCAAGCGGCAGGCTGGCCCGTCGCCAAGGCTTCTGCTAGGCGGCGCTGATGAACCGACCCGGACCCTTTCTGCCAACCGGCATTCCGCAACACCCTGGCAACGATCCGCGCCGGCTGTTCGCGATCGGCAAGGCCCAGGTCAGCGCCGGGAAACTCGATGAGGCTATCGGCACGCTCGAACTTGCGACCAAGCTGATGCCGCAAGATCCTGTCGGCTGGGACCTGCTTGGATTTTGCCACGCCAGGCGCGGCGAATACAAGAAATCGCTTTCTGCCCACGAAAAGGCGATCAATCTGTCGCCCAAGCCGCCTCAGGCCGCTCTCTATATCAACCTGGCCAGCTCGATGCAGTTGCTCAACCGGCACGATGTGGCCGAGCGGGCCTTGCGCGATGCG
>JAKOWQ010000036.1 GCA_029781465.1 Pseudomonadota bacterium | reverse complement strand
GCCGGCGCCCGCATGGAGCGGGTGCGTCTGGTCGATGCCGTGCTGTTTGCCGCCGATCTGCGGCGCTGCCGGATCGTCCAGGGCGATCTCTCCCACGCCGACCTCAGGGGGTGCTGCTTGCGCGGTGCCGATCTGACCGGTGCCACCATGGTCGAGGCGGATTTCCGCGAAGGGTCGCTGGCCACCGTCAATGCCAGCGGCGCCCTCAACGTCATCGACTTCAAGCTGTCGCCGTCCGAGCTGGTCGGCGCGGTGTTCAAGGATGCCGACCTGACCCGGGCGCGGATCACCGATGCGGTGGCGGTCAAGGCTGACCTGACCGACGCGACGCTGCGCGGGGCCAAGCTGATGCGCTGCGATTTTCGCCGGGTCAACCTGACCGGCGCGGACCTCAGCGGCGCCGACTTGACCAAGTCCGATCTGAGCGGGGCCGTGCTGCATGGTGCGGTGTTGGCCGGCGCGGTCTGGACGGCGGCCAATCTGGATCAGGCGGATCTGCTTGGCGCCATCCTTGACGCCGAGGTGCTGCGCTGTGCCAAGGGTGCCGTCAACCTGCCGGCCCCGGCTGGGCATCTGACGACGGCGATCGATGATGTCCTCGCCCAGCATGAAGCCTGGGTCCGGTCCAAGGGCGCGTCTGGCCAACGTCTTGAACTCACCAATGTCGACCTCACCGGCATCGACCTGAGCGGTCGCGATCTCAGCGGTGCGGTTCTGGCGAAATGCGTCCTGGTCAATGCCAAGTTTCAACAGGCCACGATGATCCTGGCCGACTTGACCATGAGCAACCTGCAGGGCGCCGACCTCAGCCATTGCGACCTGCGCGCGGCGCGCCTGACCCGGGCGTTCCTCGGCCGAGCCGATCTACGCTGCGCGCTGTTCGAGGGAGTGCGCATCGAACAGGCCGGCGGACGCGAATTTGTTGCGGTGCTCGATCGCGCGCGGCTATGGGATGCGCGGCTGCAGGGGGCGAAGTTCCGCAAGGCCAGCCTGATCGGCTGCGATCTTACCGGTGCCTCACTCAACGGCGCCGATTTCCGCGATGCCAACCTGACCGACGCGGTGCTGGCCAATACCCTGT
>JAKOWQ010000170.1 GCA_029781465.1 Pseudomonadota bacterium | reverse complement strand
TGCGGCCGGTCAGCGCGTGAAGCTCGCGCAGGATCGCAACGGCTTGCGTCGCCAGCGGCACGATATGCGCCGTGTCCGTCTTGGTGACGTGGTAGCGCCACTCGGCCGCGTCCAGGTCGATGTCGGCCCATCGGGCCTTGCAAAGCTCGCCGGGCCGCACGAATACCAGCGGCGCGAGCCGCAGCGCGCATTGAACCGTGAAGGTGCCTTGATAGCCGTCCAGCGCCCGCAGGATTTCGGCGAGCCGCTTTGGGTCCGTCGCGGCCGCGAAGTGTTCGCCCTTGACGGGCGGAAGCGCCCCGCGAAGATCGCGCGACGGATCGCGCTCGGCACGGCCGGTGGCAATTGCGTAGCGCATCGCTTGCCCGAATGCGCCGATTGCCCGATGCGCGGTTTCCAGCGCCCCGCGCGCTTCGATCCGCCGCACGGCGGCCAGAAGTTCGGGCGCGGTCACTTCGGCTACCGGCCGGTCGCCGAGCCACGGGAACAGGTCGCGTTCCAAGAGCCGTAGCACTCGGGCACTGTGCCCCGGCTGCCAGCCGGGCGCGTGTTTGCCGTACCACTCGCGCGCCACTACCTCAAAGCTGTTCGCCGCCCGGTCGGCACGCGCCGTCTTGGTCGCCTTGCGATGCTCGCTCGGGTCGATCCCGTCGGCCAGCAGCTTGCGGGCCTCGTCACGCCGCTCGCGGGCCTTCGCCAGCCCGATATCGGGGTAGGTGCCCATCGACAACAGCTTTTCCTTACCCCCGCGTCGGTAGCGGAAACGCCACCATTTGCCCCCGGTCGGCGTCACTTCCAGGTACAGCCCGCGCTCATCGAACATTCGGGCCGGCTTCGCGCCGGGCTTGGCGTTGCGGATGGCCGTGTCGGTCAGTGGCATGGGGCGCGTCCAAGTGGGGTAGCTCTGTCGCAGCCCGCCGAGTTACCCCGGAAAGTTACCCCGGCTGTCGCTCGGATGCTGTTGGACGATGTTACCCCCCGACGGATGAAAAGGGCAAGAAAAAACCGGCACTTGGCCGGTCGCTTGGATGCCGTCGGACGGCGTTAAACGGAGAAATGGTAGGCCGTGCTGGATTCGAACCAGCGACCAACGGATTAAAAGTCCGCTGCTCTACCAGCTGAGCTAACGACCCATCTTGCGAAGCCCGCAATTTTAGTATGGGTGTCGCCGCGGGTCAAACGGCCTGCCGCGTCGATACCGGGTACGCCGCCGGTGGTGGCCATGCGCAGGCATTGACCGTCCCCGTGCCGGGTGCTA
>JAKOWQ010000028.1 GCA_029781465.1 Pseudomonadota bacterium | reverse complement strand
CGAAAGCTACACCGTGCGGGGGGACGGTTCGGTGGAGATCCACCAGCAGATCGTGATCGCCAAGGACAGCCAGAAGGGTATCGTGCTGGGCAAGGGTGGCAGCAAACTCAAGGCGATAGGCGAAGCTGCTCGCAAAGAGCTTTCAACCCTTCTGGGGGTGAAGGTTCACCTGTTCCTCCACGTCAAGGTCGACGAGCGCTGGGGCGACGACAAGGAAATCTACGAGGAACTGGGGCTGGAGTGGGTCCGGTAACCCCCGCCCCTCGCGTCATTTCTTCTTTGCCGCCGGCTTCTTCTTCGCCGGAGCCTTCTTGCGCCCGCCCTTCTTGGCCGGTCCTTTGGCGGCTTTTTCGGTAATCAGCACGATCGCCTCTTCCGCGGTCAGGTCTTCGGGTTTCCTGTCACGCGGAAGGGTGGCGTTGGTGCTGCCGTCGGTGACATAGGGGCCATAGCGCCCGGCCATCAGTTTCATCTCCCCGCCGCTGTCGGGATGCGGCCCCAAGGTCTTGAGCGGCTCGGCCGGGGTGCGCGCGCCCCTGCCCCCGCCACTGGCCGCCTCGGCCAGGCGGACCACCGCCGCGTTCATGCCGATCTCGAACACTTCGGCGGTACCGCGCAGCTTGGCGTACTTGCCACCATGCGCGAGATAGGGTCCGTAACGCCCTATGGACGCGGTGATTTCCTCGCCTGTTTCGGGATGAGACCCGATCCGGCGCGGCAAGCCCAGCAGCTTGACTGCCCAATCGAGATCGAGCTCGCCGATGTCCTTGGGAATGTTGGCGCGCTTGGCCTCCTTGCCGCTGCCCATCTCGATATAGGGGCCAAACCGGCCGACCTTGCGCGAAATAGGCTCACCGGTTTCCGGGTGCTTGCCCAGCTCGGCGCCCTCGCCCGCTGCGGCGCCGCCCGGCTGGGCGAACTTGCGGGTGAATTTGCATTCGGGGTAATTCGAGCAGGCGACAAAGGCCCCGAAACGCCCGCCGCGCAGGCTGAGCCGCCCATCACCGCACTGCGGGCACTTGCGCGGGTCCGATCCGTCCTCGGCGGGCGGAAACAGGAAATCGGAGAGAAACTCGTCGAGCGCCTGGGTCACTTCGGAGGGCTTGCGCTCCATCACCTCGTCGCTCTTGGGCTTGAAATCCTTCCAGAAGGCTTCGAGCAGCGCCTTCCATTCCATCCGCCCGCCCGACACGTCGTCAAGCTCGTCTTCCATTTCGGCGGTGAAATCGTAGGCGACATAGCGCGGGAAAAAGCGCTCGAGGAACGCGGTCAGCAACCGCCCGCTTTCCTCGGCGAAGAAGCGGTTCTTCTCGGTGCGGACATAGTTGCGGTCCTTGAGCACCTGGATCGTCGCGGCGTAGGTCGAGGGACGACCGATCCCCAGTTCCTCCAGCCGCTTGACCAGCGTGGCCTCGCTGTAGCGCGGCGGCGGCTGGGTGAAGTGCTGACTGGCATCGACCCCCTGCTTGGCCGGCATATCGCCCTTGGCGAGCGGCGGAAGCAGCCCG
>JAKOWQ010000008.1 GCA_029781465.1 Pseudomonadota bacterium | reverse complement strand
CAAACACCCGATGATGATCGGCTTGCGCACCGGCGAGATTCGCGAGCTCATCACCATCGACGCCGAACAGCCCGTGGAGGCACCCGCCGCATGAATCGCATTCTTGCCATCACCGCCATCGCCGCCGGCATTTGGCTGGCATCGCCTGTCAGCGCGCAAACCCGTCCCGCGGCGCAGCCGCAGGCGCGGCCCGCCGCAGCGCCGGCGCAGCCGCAGGTTGACGAGGCCACCCGCACCTTCCGCGCCTGGGACAAGAATGGCGATGGCCAGTTGTCCTTGCAGGAGTTCCAGGAAGGGTTCCGACGTGCACAGGAAGTCGTCCAGACCGCCGCCAATTTGCGCCGCCAGTTCGCCACCCTCGACACCAACCACAACGGCGCGATCGACCCGAACGAGTACACCAATCTGGTGCTGATCAAGGAAGCCGGGCGCAACGCCCCGCCGCTGTCGCGTTTCGACGCCAACGGCAACGGCAAGCTCGAGTTCAACGAATATCTGAAGTTGGTCGAGGCGCTCGCGCCCAAGCCGCAGCAGGGGCAGCCGCCGGCCACGGGGCAAGGCCGCCGGTGAAAACGCGGATCGACAACGTCTGGAAACAGGTGCCCCCCACGCTGGTGGACGCGCTGGTGGTGTTCTGGCGGGAGAACAAGGCCATCCCCGACGAAGCCGAGGCCCGCAAGCGCGCGCAGCAGGCGGTCTGCGTGCTGCGTGACGAAGGCGATGCGATCTGCGGCGTGGCCACCGCCGAGGTTCGGGTGATCCCGCGCCTGCGCCAGCCCACCTATTACTACCGGATTTTTCTCGCCCGCGCGATGCGCGGACGGGACGTGTTCCTGCCCATGGTCCAACAGTCCCGGCAGATCCTCCACGACTACAACACGCAGTTGGAAAAACCCGAGAGCCTCGGCCTGCTGTTCGAAATCGAAAACGGCAAGCTCGGCAAGGCCTATCCCCACGCTTACGAACCCACATTCAACGCCACGTTCATTGGTTATTCGCCGCGCGGCAACCAGTTGCACGTCTCGTATTTCCCGAATGCTATGCTGCAAGCGCCGGCGCGGATCGCGATTCGTCGCGATGCGGGCGG
>JAKOWQ010000431.1 GCA_029781465.1 Pseudomonadota bacterium | reverse complement strand
CAGCGGTCACCATGAACAGGATCATCGACAGGTCGGCGAGCACGGTCTGCCAGCCGCTGCCCATCCGCGCGATCATGCCGCCAGGCCCCTGTGCCCGGCGCGATGCTCGCCGCGCGGCGGCGGGGCGGCATCGTTCACCTGCGCGGCAAGCCAATCGATTACCTGCTGGCGTTCGGCTTCCTCGGCCTGGGCCGCGCGCTCGACCATTCGGGCCAGCGGAGCGAGCACGAGATTGGAAAGCAGCAAGCCGTAGAGCGTGGTCACCACCGCCATGGCGATGGCCCCGGCGAAGGCTCCGCGCGCCAGCCCGTCGGCGGGCAACTGGCTCAGCGAAACCAGCGTTCCCGCCAGTCCGAACACCGGGGCCAGCTCGGCCGCCTGGGCCAGGGTGCGCACCGCGCGCTCGGCCGAGGCCAGGCGGCGCGCCTTGTGCGCTGCGTGCCGATCGAGCAGCGCGCCGACCGAGCGCGCGCCCAGCATGGCCCCGGTGGCGTCCTCGAACTCCTCATCGTCATAGTGATGCGCGCTGGCCCGCAGCAGCCCGTCGCGGCGGATTTCCTGGACCTGGCGCGAAAGCTCCGCGCGGGTGCCCTCGGCATCGAAGCGCGCACGGCCGAGTTGTCCCAGCCGTCCGAGAGTGCGCGCGCAATCGCGGTTGCCCGCGCGCAGCCAGGTTGCCAGCAGCGTTCCGCCCAGCACGATCATGGCCGAGGGGCCGTCGATCAGAATCGCAAGGTTCATCGGCAAAAGCCCTCCCATGCCAAGCAGAACGGCACGGGCGGCGCGATTTCAGGGCGCGGCGCATGTTTGCCGGGCGGCGGCAAACACTTGCCGGATCGTAGGGCGAAATCGCCCGAAATTCCGCCATTTCCGCACTTGGCACGGCCATTGCTGATGACGGGGCGTCACTCGCAGCCGGAGCCACGTCATGGCCGAAAGCCTGTTTGGAATTCACGGGATCGCCCTCGAACTGCGCTCGCAGCGCCTGGGCCTGATCACCTCGAACATCGCCAATGCCGGCACACCCGGCTACAAGGCCCGCGACATCGATTTCGCCGCCGCGCTCAAGGCGCGCAGCGAGGGCCTGGGCAAGGACCGGGCGATCGAACAGGCGACGCGTTACCGGGTACCGGTGATGCCCAGCCTCGATGGCAACACCGTCGAAATGGCGACCGAGCAGACCGCCTTCGCCGAAAACGCGGTGGGTTACACCGCCACGCTCAGCTTCATTCGCGGCCGGGTCGAGACCGTCACCCGCGCGCTCAAGGGGGACTAGGGCGATGGGCTTTTCGCTGTTCGATGTCGCCCAGCGCGGCATGTCGGCCCAGTTGGTGCGGATGAACGCCGCCTCGTCGAACCTGGCCAATGCCGGTTCGGTCGCGGGCAGCGAGGGCGAGGCCTATCGCCCTGTTCGCGCGGTCTTTTCCGAGGATCTTGACCGCGCCAGCGGGCTTTCGAGCGTGCGGGTGGCAGGCGTGATCCGCTCGTCCGCCGCGCCGGTCAAGCTGCACGATCCCGATCATCCGCTGGCCGATGCCGAGGGCAACGTGTGGACGGCTCCGGTCGATGAAAACGCCGAGATGGTCGAGATGCTCGATGCCTCGCGCCAGTACCAGAACCTGGTCGAAGCGCTGTCGAGCGCCAAGCAGCTGATGCTCGAAACCCTCAGAATGAAGTGATCCTGGAGGACAGAATGACCGTAAATTCAGTAACTTCCGCATCGAGCGCAAGCACTGCATCGTCCAGCCAGCAGCTGGCGGGCAAGACCCTGGGCCAGGCCGATTTCATCCGGCTGATGACCACCCAGATGACGCTTCAGGACCCGCTCGAGCCGGTCGACAACAAGGAGATGATCGCGCAGATGGCGCAGTTTTCCTCGCTTGCCGGGATCGGCGACATCAACGCCAATCTCGAGGCGATCACCGCCCGGCTCGATCTGATGCTGGCCGCGCAGAGCGCCGTTCAGACCCCTTCCACCACCGCTTGAACTCCACACAGGGAGACCCACGATGTCCTTCTACACCTCGCTCAACGGCCTCAAGAACGCGCAGACCGAGCTTTCGGTGATCGCCAACAACCTGGCCAACGCCGAAACCGCCGGTTTCAAGAAGAGCCGGATCAACTTCGCCGATATCGTCGCCTCCTCCGCCTCGACCAACCCCAAGCTGGTCAAGGGGATCGGATCGACCGTGCAATCGATCGACCAGAACTTTTCGCTCGGCCCGATCCAGCAGACCGGCGCCGCGCTCGATCTGGCGATCAACGGCGAGGGTTTCTTCGTCAAGGTCGATCCGGTCACCGCCAAGACCTTCTACACCCGCAACGGCAACTTCACCCTCGATGGCGCGGGCTACATCGTCGACACCGCGGGCAGCCGGCTCCAGGTGCTGCCGGTCAATGCCTCGGGCGCGGTCACCTCGACCACCCCGCAGGATGGCCTGGCCCCGCTGACCAATGGCGCGGGATCGGATTTCGTCGCGGTGACTGTGCGCCAGGACGGCGCGGTGATGGCATCCTATGCCGATGGCTCGATCACCACGGTCGGGGTGATCGCGGTGGCCAACTTCATCGCTCCCACCGGGCTGCTGCAATCGGGCAACCAGAACTGGCAGGCGACCGGGCTTTCGGGCACGGCGACCATCGGCCAGCCCGGCGCGGCGCGCTTTGGCACGATCCTTTCGGGCAGCCTCGAGCAGTCCAATGTCGATATCGCCGAGGAGATGGTCGGGCTGATCACCGCCCAGCGCTATTTCCAGGCCAACGCCAAGGCGATCGACACCGCGACCCAGCTTTCGCAGACGATCATCAACCTGCGCTCCTGATCCCTCGGCAGACCCAGCACAAGCGGAGCTAGCAGATGGACCGGATGATCTGGACAGCGGTTTCCGGCATGTCGGCCTCGATGGCGCGGCAGCGGATGATCGCCAGCAACATGGCCAACGCCCAGACCATCGGCTTTCGCGCCGAAGTGATGCGCTTCACCCCGATGACCCTGGAGGGATCGGGCCTGGAAGTGCGCGCGATGAGCGATGCCGAGGTTCACGGCGCCCAGATGGCTCCGGGCGCGATGATCCAGACCGGCCGCGCGCTCGACGTGGCGATGCAGGGCGACACCTTGCTCAGCGTCGATCCGGGCGACGGCAGCGAAGCCTATACCCGGCGCGGCGACCTTGCCGTTTCGCCCAACGGAGTACTGGTCAACGGCGAGGGCTTTGCCGTGCTGGGCGAGGACGGGCCGATCGCGCTGCCCCCCGGCAGCGAGGTATCGATCGCCCCCGACGGCGCGGTGCTGGTGCGCAACCGCGCCGATCCCGAAGCCCCACCCCAGCCGGTCGCGCGGCTCAAGCTCGCCAACTGGCGCGGCAGCCGGATCGAGAAGGCGCTCGACGGGTTGTTCCGGGTCAGCGGCGGCGGGGTGCTGCCGCAGGACCTTTCGACCCGCCTGCTGACCGGCACGCTCGAACAATCGAACGTCAGCCCCTCGCAGGTGCTGATCGAGATGGTCGAGGCCCAGCGGCTCTACGACATGCGCACCAAGCTCGTCGCCACCGCCAAGGAGCTCGACGAAGGCGGCGCCAGCCTGATGCGGCTCAGTTGATTGGGGAAAGTCCCCATTTATTTTCAGGAGTTTAGCCAATGCCCTCTTCCGCCCTTCATGTCGCCCGCACCGGGCTTGAGGCCCAGGACACGCGGATGCGCGTGATCGCCAACAACCTAGCCAATATCGGCACCACCGGGTTCAAGCGCGACCGCGCCAATTTCGCCACGCTGGCCTATCAGGACGCACGGGTCGCCGGGCAGCAGAGCTCGAGCGAGACCGCCTATGCCACCGGGCTCAACCTTGGCACCGGGGTCGGGATCCTCTCGACCACCTCGATCACCACCCAGGGGACGCTTTCGGCCACCGGCAACGCGCTCGACCTCGCGCTCGATGGCGATGGCTATTTCCAGGTCCAGCTTCCGGGCGGACGGCTCGGCTATACCCGCGCGGGCAATTTCACCCGCTCGGCCGAAGGGCTGCTGGTGACGTCACAGGGCTATGCGCTGCAACCGCCGATCACCATTCCCGAAGGCGCGAGCGCGATTACCGTCGCCGCCGACGGCACCGTTTCCGTGAACGGCGCGGGCGGCACCGGGCCGACCGAGATCGGCCAGATCACCGTGGCGGCCTTTGCCAACCCGGCCGGACTTCAGGCGCTGGGCGACAATTTCCACGCCGAAACCGCCGCCAGCGGCGCGGCGCAGATCGGCGCGGCAGGCGAAGGCGGGCGCGGTTCGCTGCGCCAGGGCATGCTCGAGGCATCGAATGTCAACGTGGTCGAGGAACTGGTCGACATGATCGAATGCCAGCGCGCCTACGAGATCAACTCGAAGATGATCAGCGCGGTCGACGAAATGCTCAAGAACGCGAACCAGACGCTCTGAGCCATGCGCCGCGCGATCCTTCTTGCCGCTCTGGCGCTGGCTGCTCCGGCCCTCGCCAAGTCCAAACCCAAGGCCGGGTTCGAACCCGCGCTGCCCGCGCCCCTGCCCGCGCCGCGCGCGCCCGACGGGGCGATCTTCAACCCCGCCGCGGGTTATGCCTCGCTCTACGAAGGCACCCGCGCGCGCCGTGTGGGCGATCCCTTGACCATCGTGCTGGTCGAAACCACCAGCACCTCGAAATCGGCGGGATCGAAAACCGCGCGCGACGGCGGCGCGTCGATCACCCCGCCCACCGCCGGACCGCTGGCGTTCCTCAACCCCGATGCCCTTAAAGCCAGCAGCCAATCGTCGTTCAACGGACAAGGCAATGCCACGCAGACGAGCACGCTCGCCGGCGAGGTTTCGGTCACCATCGTCGAAGTGCGCCCCAACGGGACCGCACTGGTTCGCGGAGAAAAGCGCTTGTTGCTGAGCCAGGGCCAGGAGTGGATCCAGTTCGCCGGGATCGTGCGGCTGGCGGACATCGATGCCGACAACCGCGTGGCCTCGAGCCGGGTGGCCGATGCGCGGATCGAATATGCCGGGAACGGCGCGGTGCAGCGCGCCAGCCGCGAGGGCTGGCTGTCCAAATTCTTCAACATGATCAGCCCGTTCTGAGGAGGACCCCGCGATGAACCGCCTGCTCCTTGCTCTTGCGCTGATCCTTACCGGTTTCGCCCGGCCGGCCCTGGCCGAGCGCGTGCGCGATCTCGGCACGTTCCAGGGTGTGCGCTCCAACCAGCTCACCGGCTACGGGGTGGTGGTCGGCCTCAACGGCACCGGGGATGACAGCCTCGAATACCTGACCATGGCGATGCGCGGGGTCTCGGGCCGGGTCGGCGTGCAGCTGCCCGCGGGCATCAACCCCGCGCTCAAGAACGCGGCGGCAGTGATGGTCACCGCCGACCTGCCCGCCTTCGCCAAGCCGGGTCAGCATATCGATGTGACCGTGTCCGCGATCGGCAAGGCCAAGTCGCTGCGCGGGGGCACGTTGATCCTCAGCCCGCTCTACGGTGCCGACGGGCAGATCTATGCCATGGCCCAGGGCAATCTGGCGGTTGGCGGCCTGGGCATTTCCGGGGCCGACGGATCGAAGCTGACGGTCAATATCCCCACCGTCGGCCGGATTGCCGACGGAGCCAGCGTCGAACGCGCGGTCGAGACCGGGTTTGCCGGGGCGGAGGTGCTGCGCTGGAACCTGTTCCAGTCGGACTTCCTTACCGCGACGCGGGTCAAGGATGCGATCAACCTCGCCTGGCCGGGCACGGCCACGGTCGAGGACGGGGTGACCCTGGCACTGCACCTGCCCCCCGGCGCCGATACCCGCGCCAGCATGATCGCGGGGATCGAGATGCTTGAGGTCGATCCGGCGGAAACACCCGCCCGGGTGATCGTCAATTCACGCACCGGCACGGTGGTGATCAATTCGGCGGTGCGGCTTTATCCCGCCGCGATCAGCCACGGCAAGCTGACGGTGCGGATCGACGAGAGCCCCAGCGTGGTCCAGCCCGGTCCGCTCAGCCGCGGCCAGACCGCGCTTCAGCAGGACAGCAAGCTCGATGCGCGGGAGGAAGGCCAGCACGTGGTGCTGTTCAAGCCCGGCGCCTCGCTTGCCCGGCTGGTCGATGCGCTCAACCTGCTGGGGGTCAGCCCCTCGGATCTGGTCGCGATCCTCGAGGCGCTCAAGCAGGCCGGATCGCTCAAGGCCGAGATGGTGGTGATATGAGCGCGGTCTCCTCCCCCCTGCTCGCCGCCGGTTCGCTTGCCGCCAGCCACGGCACCCCGCGCGAGCAGCTGCGCGCCGCCGCGCAGCAGTTCGAGGCGATCTTCGTGCGCCAGATGCTGGCCGCCGCGCGCCAGGCCAGTTTTGGCGAGAACCTGCTGGGCGGCGAGGCGATGCAAACCTTCCGCACCATGCAGGACGAGAACTTTGCCGATATCGCCGCCAAGACCGGCGCGCTTGGCCTCGCCAGCCAGATCGAGGCCCAGCTGGCGCGGTTCATCGCCCCCGAAGGAAAGGGATAGGCCATGGCGAGCGGGCTTTTCACGATTGCATCGAGCGGCCTGCGCGCGGCGCGCGCGGCGCTGGACGTCACCAGCCAGAACATCGCCAACGCCAACACCGAGGGCTATGTCCGGCGCAGTCTGAACCTGGCCGAAGTGGCCTCTGCCGGGGGGCCGGGGCGGATCGGCGACATCTCGCTTTCGGGGGTGCGCGTCTCCGGGCTGAACCGCAATGCCGACCTGTTCCGCCAGGCCGAGGTGCGCCGCACAACATCCGATGCCCAGCGCGCCGCGACCGAGCTCAAAGGCATGGAAAATGCCGAGGCCGCACTGGAGTAGGCCAACCTGTTCCCCGCGATGACCGCGTTCGAAAGCGCTCTGGCTCGGCTTTCCGCCGATCCCACCGACACCTCGCTGCGCGCCGCCGCGCTGGAAGATGCGCGCACCCTGACCCGCACCTTTTCCATCGCCGCGCAGGGGCTCGATACCGCGGGCGAGGGGCTGCGCTTCGAAGCCACCGACGGAGTGGATCAGGTCAACCTGCTCGCCACCGAGCTGGCCCGGGTCAACCTGCAGCTGACCCGTTCCGGCGAGGGCACCAGCGATCAGGTCAACCTGCTCGACAAGCGCGACAGCCTGCTCCAGCAGCTTTCTGCCTTCGCCGATCTTTCGACCAGCTTTGCCGCCGATCACACGGTCGAGGTGCGGCTGGGCGGCAGCGGCGGACCGCAGCTGGTCAGCGGCGGCAGCGCCGCGCCGCTGGCAATGGCGACTGCCGGTGACGGGACCATTTCCTTCACCCTTGGCGCGGGCGCGGTCACGCTGGGTGGAGGCTCGCTCGCCGGGGCGGCGCAGGCGCTGGTCGGGCTTCGCGACACCCACGATCAGCTCGACGCGATCGCCGCCAACCTGATCGCCACGCTCAACGCCGCGCAGGGCGGCGGGGTGGCGCTCGATGGCAGCGCCGGGCAGCCTTTCCTTTCCGGCAGCAGTGCCGCCGACATTGCCCTGGCGCTGACCTCGGGCAGCCAGATCGCCACCGCCCCCACCGGGGCCGGAGCGGGCAGCCGCGATCCCGCCAACCTTGAGGCGATGCGCTCGGCGCTGAGCAGCAATGACATTTCCGGCCAGATCGACGGCTTGCTGTTCACCGTTTCGAGCGCGGTTGCCGGCCGTCGTACCACCGGTGACGCGCTTGACGCGATCGCCGCTTCGGCGCGACTGGCGCTCGACCAGCAGGCCGGGGTCGATCTCGATCAGGAGGCGGTCAATCTGGTCCGCTTCCAGCAGGCCTTCCAGGCCAGCGGCAAGGCAATCCAGGTTGCCGCAGAGCTGTTCGATACCCTGCTGGCGCTCGACTGAAAGGACCGGGCCGATGACCACGCTTTCCACCAGTGCCTTTTACCAGCGCAGCCTGATCGACATGAGCGCGTTGCGCGCCCGCGCCGAGCAGCTCCAGGCCGCGGTCGGCAGCGGGCAGCGCCTGACCCATTCCTCCGACGATCCGGTCGCCGCCTCGCGCCTGCGCCAGTTGCAGCGCTCGGACGGGTTCGCCGCAATCGACACCACGGTTTCGGCGCGCGCCGCGACCGACCTGACTCTCGCCGACAGCGCGCTCTCAACCTTCGCGAGCTATATCGCCCGCGCCCAGGAGCTCGCCACCCAGGGCGCCAATGGCACGCTCACCGCCAGCCAGCGCGGCTCGATCGGGATCGAGCTCGATCAGTTGCAGCAGGAAATGGTGCGGCTCGCCAACAGCCGGGATTCGATGGGCCATGCCCTGTTCGGGGGGCAGACCAGCGGGCCGGCCTATGTCCTCGATGGTATGGGCAATGCCTCCTACGCCGGAACCGCCAGCGCCGGAGATCTGCCGCTGGGCGACGGGCAGAGCGTGACCCGCGGGCTGACCGGGCCGGAATTCCTTACCTTCAGCGTCAACGGCAGCCCGACCGATCTGATCGCGCTGGTCA
>JAKOWQ010000429.1 GCA_029781465.1 Pseudomonadota bacterium | reverse complement strand
TACCTCAGGGGCGATCGCGGGATCTTCACCCGCCGCGCGGTGCGGCTGCTGGAGAATCCCGAGGCGCGCGCGGTCAGCAATCTTTACGAGAACGACCGCGAATTTCGCGATCACGTCAGCCGCTACATCCACGATTTCGAGGCCATGCTGCGCCAGTTGCTCTCCACCCGCGACGGCCATGCGCTGGGGGTGACGCTGCTCTCATCGGATATGGGCAAGCTCTACGTCGCCCTTGCCCAGGCCATCGAACGGCTCCGCGGCTAGCTGCTCGTCGCGCTGGTCTCACCGCCCTTGTAGAAATCGATGTCGTCGGTGCCGATCCAGCCGAAGGTGTAGTTCAGGTAGAACAGGCCGAACAGCACCAGCGACAGCAGCGTGGCTCGTTTGGCGATGCGGCGGGGGTTGAAATCGGCCGGGGCGCTGTCCGCTTGCCCTTTGACCTTCTCCATCCCGGCTTCGTCGTGGGTGCGCACGCCGAAGGGCAGGACGAACATCGCGCTCATCACCCAGAACAGGAAATAGATCGCCAGCGCCGAGGTCCATTTCATTGCCCGTGCTCCGGCAGAATCACGCGCACCTGGGGCTTCTTGCCCGACCAGCGCTGCGCCGCGCGGCGGGCCGCCAGACGTGCCGCTTCGGTGATGACATCCCGGTCATGCCGCTGCCCGCCCTTCAGCCTGGCCAGCGCGGCGGCGACATCGGCGCGCGCCTCTTCCAGAAATTCGTCCATGTCCTCATCGAGCGGCAGCCCGATGCTTTCAACATGGACCCTTCCCTTGCCGTCCAGCACCACGATCACCAGCCCGTTGGCCGCCAGCCGGCGGCGCATCACCATCGCCTCGCCATCGGCGGGGGCGATGATCTCGCCATCGAGGATCAGGCGCCCGGCGCGCACCTCGTCGATCTTGCCCGGCTTGCCCGGCGCCAGACGCACCAGATCGCCGTTTTCCTGCACCACCACCTTGCCGATCCCGCACGAGCGGCCAAGGCGGGCCTGCTCCTTCATATGGCGCACCTCGCCGTGCACCGGCACCAGCACCCTGGGGCGCAGCCAGCCATAAAGCGCTTCGAGCTCGGGCCGCCCGGGGTGCCCGGAAACATGGATATCGGCCTGCCGGTCGGTCACGATCAGCACGTCGCGCGCGGCAAGGCGGTTCTGGATCCGCCCGATGGCGATCTCGTTGCCGGGGATCTGGCGGCTGGAAAACAGCACCGCGTCGCCGGCTTCCAGGGCGAGCGGATGGGTATCCTCGGCGATCCGGGCCAGGGCCGCGCGCGGCTCGCCCTGCCCTCCCGTGGCGACAATCAGCACCTCGCCGCGCGGCAGCCCCATTGCGGTGTCGAAATCGACCCGTTCGGGCAGATCGCGCAGATAGCCGCTGGCCTGCCCGGTGCGGATGATCCGGTCGAGCGAGCGCCCCGCCACACACAGCCGCCGGTTGCTGGCCCGCGCCACTTCGCCCAGCGTCTGCAAGCGGGCAACGTTGGAGGCGAAGGTGGTAACCAGCACCCGCTTGCCGTGATGGCGCGCAACCTCGGCCAGCAAGGCCTCGCGGACCGCGCCCTCGCTGCCCGAGGCCTTGGGATTGAACACGTTGGTCGAATCGCAGACCAGCACGTCGATCCCGGCATCGCCCATCGCGGTCAGTTCCTGCGCGGTGGCAGGGGTGCCGACGAGCGGCTCGTCATCGAGCTTCCAGTCCCCGGTGTGGAAAATCCGTCCATGGGGCGTTTCGATCAGCAGCGCATTACCCTCGGCGATCGAGTGCGCAAGCGGGACATAGCGGATGCCGAACGGCCCGAGATCGAAGCGATCGAGATGGTCGATCACCGTGAGCTCGACTTCCTTCGTCAGCCCGGCTTCCTCAAGCTTTTCGGCCACCAGACGCGCGGTAAACGGGGTGGCGTAAAGCGGCACGCCCAGTTCCTGCGCAAAATCGGGCACCGCGCCGATATGGTCCTCGTGGGCATGGGTCAGCACCACCCCGACCAGATCCTTGCGGCGCTCCTCGATGAATTCGAGGTCGGCGAAAACCAGCTCGGTGCCGGGATATTCGTTCGATCCGAAGCTCATCCCCAGATCGACCATCAGCCACTTGCCGTCGCACCCATAGAGGTTGACGTTCATGCCGATTTCGCCCGATCCGCCGAGCGCGCAGAACAAGAGCTCCCCCTGGCTCGATTTCAGGCCCGGCTTCACCGTGCGGCAGACCGGTTGGCGTAGAGCAGGGCCAATCCCTTCAGGGTCAGATCGGGCTCAACCCGGTCGAACAGGTCGGCATGCGCCTGGAACAGCGAGGCCAGCCCGCCCGTGGCGATCACCTTGACCGGTCGGCCGATCTCCGCCTTCATCCGCGCGATCATCCCCTCGATCATGCTGACATAGCCCCAATAGATCCCGATCTGCATCTGCCCCACAGTGTCGCGGCCGATCACGCTGGGATTGGGCGGCGGCTCGATCGCGATGCGCGGCAACATCGCCGCGGCGTTGTAGAGCGCATCGAGCGACAGGCTGACTCCGGTGGCGATCGACCCGCCCAGATAGGCCCCGTCGGCGCCAATGTGATCGAAAGTGGTCGCGGTGCCGAAGCTGATCACGATCTTGTCACCGGCTTCGAGCGACTGCGCGGCGATGGCGTTGACCGCCCGGTCCGCCCCCAGCGCGCGCGGCTCGTCAACCTTGAGCGCGATGCCCCATTCGACCGGCGCGCGCCCGGCGATCAGGGCCTCGGTTCCGAAATACTTCTCGGCCAGAACCTGAAGGTTGTGCAGCGCGCGCGGCACCACCGTGGCGATGATTACCGCATCGACGTCACTGCGCGAATGACCCTCCATGCGCAGCAGCTGATCGAGCCAGACGGCATATTCATCCGCCGTGCGCTTGGCATCGGTGGCGATGCGCCAGCGTTGCACGATCGTGCCCGCGCCATCGACCAGCGCGCATTTGACGTTGGTGTTGCCATTGTCGATCGCCAGCAACATGCCCGCAAGCTCCCTTCAGTTGCCCGGTGCGAGGCGAACCTCACCCGCGTGAATAGTCTGCCTCGTGCCGTCGGCAAACAGCAGTTGCAAGGCCCCATCGCCGCTCAGGCCCGCAAAGCGGCCCCGCACCGGCTCGGTTCCGGGCTCTCCCACCTCCAACGGGGTGCCTTCGGGGTGCCCTGCGGCGAGCCAGCGGCGGATCAGCGGTTCAAGCCCGAAGGCGCGCCAGCGCTCCAGCTCACGGTCGAAGTGGAGCGCCAGGCTGGCGGTGAAAGCATCGCGATCGGGCGCCGGGCCGAATTCGGAAAGCGCCACCGTTTCGCGCCCATCCACCGCAGGCGCCTGCGCCAGGTTGACCCCGATCCCCACGATCACGCACCCCGATGCGCCTTCCAGCAGGATCCCGCACAGCTTGGCGGCGCCAATCATGACATCGTTGGGCCATTTGAGCATGGCCCGGTGCGGCGGGGCGATCAGCGGCGCCACGGCTTCGTGAACCGCAAGGCCAGCGACGAGCGCGAGCGTACCGGTCGGAGGATCGCCAGGCCCGGGCCGCACCACGGTTGAGCCCATGAAATTGCCGACGCCGTCGAACCATGTCCGCCCCTGGCGTCCGCGCCCGGCGCTCTGGCGGTCTGCCACCAGCCATTCGCCTTCGGGAACGGCCTCACCTGCGGAGAGCCGCGCGGCAAGATCGGCGTTGGTCGAGCCGGTTTCGGGGATGAAGCGGATCAAGCGCCGGCGAACAGCACCGCCGCGGCGGTTTCGGCGAACTGGCCCAGGCACTTGGTCAGCAGGTAGCCGACAGGCGAAATGAACAGCGCCGAGGCCAGCAGCAGCACGGCGTGGACCATATCGCTCTGGCCGGTGACCTTGCCCGCCGGATCGTCGAAATACATCACCTTCACCACCTTGAGGTAATAGAAGGCGCCGATCACCGAGGCGGCAATGCCCAGCGCGGCAAGCGGAACCATCCCCGCCTCAACCGCGGCCTGAAACACCACGAACTTGCCCCAGAAGCCGAACAGCGGCGGGATCCCGGCCAGGCTGAACATCACCATCGCCAGCCCCGCCGCGATCAGCGGGCGGGTACGCGAAAGGCCGGCGACATCGCCCAGCATCTCAAGCTGGTTGCCCTCACCATCCTTGAGCATCAGCACCGCGACGAAGCCACCAACAGTCATCGCGACATAGATCGCGAGATAGACCAGCATCGCCGAGGCGCCCGCCGGGGTGGCCGCGGCCAGCCCGATCAGGATGAAGCCGACGTTGTTGATCGAGGAATAGGCCAGCAGCCGCTTGAGGTTGGTCTGGCCGATCGCGCCCAGCGCGCCGACCACGATCGAGGCGATCGCGGCGAAGATCACGATCTGCTGCCAGGCCGCGGCCTGGGTTCCGAAGGCCTCAAGCGCCACCCGCATGGTCAGCCCCAGCGCCGCGACCTTGGGGGCAGAGGCGAAGAAGGCGGTGACCGGCGTGGGCGCGCCCTCGTAGACGTCGGGGGTCCACATGTGGAACGGCACCGCGCTGATCTTGAAAGCCAGCCCGGCCAGCACAAAAGTCAGCCCGAACAGCGCGCCCTTGGCGATCCCGCCCTGAAGGGCCGCCGCAATCCCGGCATAGCTGGTGGTGCCGGTGAAACCGTAGGTCAGGCTCATCCCGAACAGCAGGATGCCGCTGGCGAGCGCGCCAAGCACGAAATACTTCAGCCCCGCCTCGGCCGAACGCTCGTCGGTCTTGAGGAAGGCGGCAAGGACGTAGGCGGCCAGCGAGTTGAGCTCGAGCCCGATGTAGAGCGTGAGCAGGTTCTGCGCCGAAACCATGATCCCCATGCCCATCGCCGCGAACAGCACCAGGATCGGGTATTCGGCCCGCGCCGCGCCCGCCTTTTCAAGGAACGGCGGCGCCACGGCCAGGGTCGCGGCGGCGGCGATGTAGATCAGCACCTTGGCGAAGGCGGCGAAGGCATCGGCGGAATAGAGCCCGCCGAACGCCTGCACGTCCGCTCCGGCGGGGTTTGACAGGCCCGGCAGCACCAGAACGGTGCAGGCTGCCAGCACCGCGACGCTGAGCCAGGTGATGACCCGCGCCGCGCGCGCGCTGCCCAGCCAGGCCGAGGCCAGCAGCAGCGCCAGCCCGGACAGGCTGAGCAATTCTTCAGGCGCGACGAGGCGCAGTGAGTGCATCAGGTCCATCAGTGCGCCCCCTCTGGCGCTGCGCCGTGGGCGGCATGTTCTTCGGCGACCTTGGGCTGGCCGGCGGTGGGCTTGGCATCGCCTTCGGGCCGCGCGGCGGCAAGGCGGGCGTCGAGCGCGGCGATATCGGCGCGCATCGGCGCCAGGAAGCTTTCGGGATAGACCCCCATCCACAGCACCGCCGCAGCGATCGGGGCGAGCATGATCCATTCGCGCGCGTCAAGATCGGGCATGGCGGCGGCATCGGCGTTCTTCTGCTCGCCAAAGGCCACCCGGCGGTAGAGGTAGAGCATATAGCCCGCGCCGAGGATGATCCCGGTGGTGCAGACCAGCGTTACCCAGCTGGAGACCTGATAGATCCCCGCAAGGCTGAGGAACTCGCCGACGAAGCCGGACGTGCCCGGCAGCCCGACCGATGCCATGGTGAACAGCATGAAGAACAGCGCGTATTTGGGCATGTTGATCGAAAGGCCGCCGTAGCGGGCGATCTCGCGGGTGTGCAGCCGGTCATAGATCACACCCACGCACAGGAACAGCGCGCCCGAAACCAGCCCGTGGCTGAGCATCACCACCATCGAGCCTTCAAGGCCCTGGACGTTGAAGGCGAACAGCCCGACGGTAACGATCGCCATGTGCGCGACCGAGGAATAGGCGATCAGCTTCTTCATGTCGTGCTGCACCAGAGCGACCAGGCTGGTATAGACCACCGCGACCATCGACAGCGCGAAAACCAGCCCGGCATAGTCGGCGCTGGCCTGCGGGAACATCGGCAGGCTGAAACGGATGAAGCCGTAGCCGCCCATCTTGAGCAGCACGCCGGCCAGGATCACCGAACCGGCGGTAGGGGCCTGAACGTGGGCATCGGGCAGCCAGGTGTGGACCGGCCACATCGGCATCTTCACCGCGAAGCTGGCGAAAAAGGCCAGCCACAGCCACTTCTGCGCCGCGACCGGGAAATCGTAGGCCATCAGCGTGGGGATGTCGGTCGTCCCGGCCTCGTTCACCATCCACAGCATAGCGATCAGCATCAGCACCGATCCGAGCAGGGTGTAGAGGAAGAACTTGTAGCTGGCATAGATCCGCTCGGCCCCGCCCCAGATGCCGATGATCAGGTACATCGGGATCAGCCCGGCCTCGAAGAAGATGTAGAACAGGAACAAGTCCTGCGCTGCGAAGACGCCGATCATCAGCACTTCCATCAGCAGGAAGGCGGCCATGTATTCGCCCACGCGCTTTTCGATCGCCTTGCTGGCAAGGATGCAGATCGGCATCAGGAACACCGAAAGCTCGATCAGCATCAGCGCGATGCCGTCGATCCCCAGCTTCCAGGCAAAGCCCGCGAACAGCGGCGCGTTTTCGGTGAACTGCCACTGCGCCCCGCCAATCTCGTAACGGTTCCACAGCACGATCCCGAGCAGGAAATCGACCGTGGTGGCCACCAGCGCGATGGTCCGCGCCGCCTTGGCCTCAACCAGCAGACAGGCGATCGCGCCGGCCAGCGGGACCAGCAGCATCAGCGAGAGGATGGGAAGTCCGAACATATCAGTGCACCATCACCCAGGTGATCGCCGCCGTCAGCCCAAGCAGCATGACCAGCGCGTAGGAATAGAGATAACCGGTCTGGACCTTCTGCGCGAAGCTGCTGCCACGCGCCACGGCCCAGGCCGCGCCGTTGGGGCCGAACCGGTCGATCAGCCCGATGTCGCCCAGCTTCCAGAACCTGTCGCCCAGCCAGAAGGCTGGCCGCACGAACAGGCGGTCGTAAAGCTCGTCAAAGTACCACTTGTTGTAGACGAAGCGGTAGACCGGGCCGAGTGCAGCGGCGAGCTTGCCGGGGAAAGCAGTGTTGATCAGATAGCCGTAGCAGGCAATCAGGAACCCGGTCACCATCACCGCGAAGGGCGCCCACTTCACCCACAGCGGAACGCCGTGCATGTGGTGGATCAGCTCTTCGCTGAAAGCCACCGATCCGCGCCAGAAATGGCCCGCGCCCTCGCTGATGAAGTCATGCGCAAAGACATAGCCCGCCGCCACCGCGCCCAGGCTCAGCACGCCCAGGGGGATCAGCATGTTCAGCGGGCTCTCGTGCGGGTGATAGCCTGCGGTGCCATCGTCGTGATGCTTGCGCCCATGGCCATGGTGATCGTCGTGCACGGCGTGCTGCACGTGTTCCGACTGGTCCCAGCGCGGCTTGCCGTAGAAGGTCAGGAACACCAGACGCCAGGAATAGAAGCTGGTCAGCAGCGCGGCCGCGATCCCGGCCCAGAAGCCGACCGAGCCGCTCTGACTGTGCGCGCCATAGGCCGCCTCAAGGATCGAATCCTTGGAATAGAAGCCCGCAAAACCGAACAGGTCAACGATGCCAACCCCGGTGATCGCCAGGGTTCCGGCCATCATCGCCCAGAAGGTCAGCGGAATGTGCTTCCTGAGGCCACCATAGAAACGCATGTCCTGTTCGTGGTGCATGGCGTGGATCACAGACCCTGCGCCCAGGAACAGCAGCGCCTTGAAAAAGGCGTGGGTGAACAGGTGGAACATCGCCGCGCCCGGCGCGCCAACGCCCGCCGCCACGAACATGTAGCCCAGCTGCGAACAGGTGGAATAGGCGATCACCCGCTTGATATCCCACTGGGTCGTGCCGATCGTCGCGGCGAAGAACAGCGTCGCGGCGCCGACATAGGTCACCACGTTCATCGCCGTTTCGCTGGTCTGGAACATCGGCGAAAGCCGGCAGACCATGAACACGCCCGCGGTCACCATCGTCGCGGCGTGGATCAGCGCGGAAACCGGGGTCGGCCCTTCCATCGCGTCGGGAAGCCAGGTGTGCAGGCCCAGCTGCGCCGACTTGCCCATCGCGCCGATGAACAGCAGCACGCACAGTACCGTCATGGTATCGAGCCGGTAGCCCAGAAAGCCGATCGTCGATCCGGCCATGCCCGGCGCGCGGACCAGGATTTCGGGGATCGAGACGGTGTTGAACACCAGGAAGGTGCCGAAGATCCCCAGCATGAAGCCCAGATCGCCCACCCGGTTGACCACGAAGGCCTTGATCGCGGCGGCGCTTGCCGAGGGCTTGCGGAACCAGAACCCGATCAGCAGGTACGAGGCGAGCCCCACCCCTTCCCAACCGAAGAACATCTGCACCAGGTTGTCCGCCGTCACCAGCATCAGCATGGCGAAGGTGAACAGGCTGAGATAGGCGAAGAAGCGCGGCTGATCCGGGTCTTCGGCCATGTAGCCCCACGAATAGAGGTGGACCAGCGCCGATACGGTGGTCACCACCACCAGCATCACCGCCGTCAGCGTATCGACCCGAAGCGCCCAATCGAAATTGAGGCTGCCCGACTGCACCCAGTGCAGCACCTGGACCACATGCGGTTCGGCATGGCCCGAGACGGAACCGATGAAGATCGGCCAGCTCAACAGACACGCCGCGAAAAGCGCCAGCGTGGTTACCGACTTGGCCGCGACATTGCCCAGCGCCCGGTTGCCCAGCCCGGCGATCGCGGCCGCCAGCAGCGGCAGGAAAACGATGAAGAGGATCGGATCCACTGGTGCTTACCCCTTCATGTGGCTGACATCGTCAACCGCAATGGTGCCGCGATCACGGAAATAGATCACCAGGATCGCCAACCCGATCGCCGCTTCGGCGGCGGCCACGGTGAGCACGAACATGGCGAAAATCTGCCCGGTAAGGTCATGCAGGAAGGCCGAGAAGGCCACCAGGTTGATGTTCACCGCCAGCAGGATCAGTTCGATCGCCATCAGGATCACGATCACGTTCTTGCGGTTGAGGAAAATCCCCAGCACGCCCAGCACGAACAGGATCGAGCTGACGGTTACATAGTGTCCGATGCCGATCATTTCCCGGCCCCCCAATTTTCAAAGGTCCGCTCAGGCTGAGCCTGTCGAAGCCCGCACGCGACGGTTGCGCCAGTGCCCTTCGACAAGCTCAGGGCGAGCGGTTGCGGGTGCTTTGCCGCGATCATCACAGCGAAACTCCCTTGCCGACATCCGGCTGCATGTTGACGGTCGCCTCGTCCGGGCGGCGCGCGACCTGACGGGCGATGTTCTGCCCGCGCACGTCCTTGCGTTCGCGGTGGGTCAGCACGATCGCGCCGATCATCGCCACCAGCAGGATCACGCCCGCAACCTCGAACAGGAACAGATACTTGCCGTAAAGCACCGCGCCGATCGCCTCGATGTTCTGCGTCCCGGCCGGAACCGGCGCCGAACCGTCGGGAGTGCCCAGTTGCAGGGCGCCGCCCTGCACCACGCCCACGCCCATCAGCACTTCGGCCAGCAACACCGCCGCGAGCAGGATGCCGAGCGGAAAGTTCTTGATGAACCCGGCCCTCAGCGCGGCGAAATCGATGTTGAGCATCATCACCACGAACAGGAACAGCACCGCGACCGCGCCGACATAGACGATCACCAGCAGCATGGCGATGAATTCGGCCCCCACCAGCACCATCAGCCCGGCGGCGTTGAAGAAGGCGACGATCAGCCACAGCACCGAATGGACCGGGTTGCGCGACAGGATCGTCAGCGCGCCCGCGGCCAGGGTCAGCGCGGCGAAAAGGTAGAAGGCAAGCAGCTGGATCATGGCGCGCGCCCCCTATCGATACGGCGCATCGGCTTCAAGGTTCGCGGCAATCGCGCGCTCCCACTTGTCGCCGTTGGCGAGGAGCTTGGCCTTGTCGTAAAGCAGCTCCTCATGGGTTTCGGTGGCATATTCGAAATTCGGCCCCTCGACGATCGCATCGACCGGGCAGGCTTCCTGGCAGAAGCCGCAGAAGATGCACTTGGTCATGTCGATGTCATAGCGGGTGGTGCGGCGGCTGCCGTCCTCACGCGGTTCGGCCTCGATCGTGATCGCCTGCGCGGGGCAGGCCGCCTCGCACAGCTTGCAGGCGATGCAGCGTTCCTCGCCGTTGGGATAGCGGCGCAGCGCGTGCTCGCCGCGAAACCGGGGCGAGATCGGTGCCTTCTCGTTGGGATAGTTGATCGTCGCCTTGGGCTTGAAGAAATACTTCAAGGTCAGCCAGTGGGCCTTGACGAACTCCCAGAGGGTGAACGACTTGATGAGTTGAGCGGCGGTCATGCGAAATGCCCCGTATACATCAGCCACCCGCTTACCAGCACGACGAACAGCAGCGAAACCGGCAGGAACACCTTCCAGCCCAGCCGCATCAGCTGGTCATAGCGATAGCGCGGGACCGTGGCCTTGACCCAGGAGAAGATGAAGAAGAACAGGAAGATCTTGGCGAACAGCCAGATCCAGCCCGGCACCAGGTAGAGCACCGGCAAGTCGAGCGGCGGCAGGTAACCGCCCCAGAACAGCACCGCGTTGAGCGCGCACATCAGCAGCACGTTGGCATATTCGCCCAGCCAGTAGAGCGCGAAGGCCATCGAGGAATATTCGGTCTGGTAACCGGCCACCAGCTCGCTCTCGGCTTCGGTCAGGTCGAAGGGCGCGCGCTGGGTTTCGGCCATGCCCGAAATCAGGAACATCACCCACATCGGGAACAGCAGTGGGTTGAACACGAAGCCGTTGAGCAGCCAGACGTGGCTTTTCTGCGCCAGCACGATCCCGTTCATGTTGAACGTGCCCGCCCACAGCACCACGCAGATCAGGATGAAACCGATCGAGACTTCATAGGAGATCATCTGCGCCGAGGCGCGGATCGCCGAGAAGAAGGGATACTTCGAGTTGGACGACCAGCCCGCGACGATCGTACCATAGACCCCCAGGCTCGACACAGCGAGGACGTAGAGCAGCCCGACGTTGATATCGGCCAGGATCGCCCCGCCGTTGAACGGGATCACCGCCCAGGCCATCAGCGCCACGGTGAAGGTGACGATCGGGGCGAGCAGGAACAGCGCCTTGCTGGTCGACGAAGGGATGATCGTCTCCTGCAACATCACCTTGAGGCCATCGGCAAAGCTTTGCAGCAGCCCCAGCGGCCCGACCACGTTGGGTCCGCGCCGAAGCGCCATCGCCGCCCAGATCTTGCGATCGACATAGATGATCATCGCCACCGCCAGCATCAGCGGAAAGGCGATCAGCAGAATCCCGCACAGCGTGGCCAGGCCCCAGGCCCACTCATAGGGCAACCATTGGGAGAAGAACTCAGTCACAGGAGAGCGCCTCCTTACCTTGATCGTCACCCTGAACTTGTTTCAGGGTCCAGCGTGCAGCCACTCCTGCACGCGCGGTGGCAAGACAACCTGGCTGCACGGTCGCCCTGCTCCCAAGACCTCCGAGCGGGACGCGCGATGGATCCTGAAACAAGTTCAGGATGACGGGACCGGGTGGCTGTGCGGGAGCGGCGCGCATCATTCCGCCGCCTCCGCAAAGTCCTGCCCGTGGAGCAGTTCGGCCGAGCAGCGCTGCATCGTCACGCTGGCGCGCGCGATCGGGTTGGTGAGGTAGAAATCCTTGATCGGATAGGCGGCGATCTCGCCCTCGGCGCTGGCGCCCTTGGGCGCCTTGGGCAGCGCGCCGTAATCGGCCAACCCCTCGCGGCCCAGCGCCGGAACCGCCGCGGCCATCGCGGCGCGCAGGTCCTCGAAACTGTCGAACCCGACGCTCACACCAAGCGCGTCGGCCATGGCCCTCAGGATCGTCCAGTCCTCGCGCGCGTCGCCGGGGGAGAACACCGCCTTGTCGGCCCACTGTACCCGGCCCTCGGTGTTGACATAGGTGCCCGGCTTCTCGCTGAACGCGGCGGCGGGCAGGATCACGTCGGCGGCATGGGCACCCTTGTCGCCGTGATGGCCGATATAGACGATCATCGAATCCGCGAACCGGGTGTAATCCACCTCGTCCGCGCCAAGTGCGATCAGCATCTTCGGCTTGGCCTTGACCAGATCGGCGATGCCGCCCTTCTGGGCATAGCCCAGCATCAGTCCGCCCATCCGGCTTGCCGCCACGT
>JAKOWQ010000427.1 GCA_029781465.1 Pseudomonadota bacterium | reverse complement strand
GCCGAGGCCGAAGCCCGGCGCGAGGCTGGCGCCCCGCCGTTCGGACGCTGGGCGGCGATCATCGTTTCCAGCGAGGACGAGGCCGAAGCCCGCGAAGCCGCCCGCGCGATCGGCGGGACAAGGCCGCACCTGCCCGATGTGCTGGTGCTTGGCCCTGCCCTTGCCCCGCTGGCGCTGCTGCGCGGGCGCTATCGCCTGCTGATCAATGCCCGCCGCTCGGCACAGCTTCAGGATGTGATCCGCCAGTGGCTGGCGTCACTGTCTTCTCCGCAGGGCGTACGGATCGGCGTGGACATTGATCCCTACAGCTTCGTCTAGTCGCTCGCGCAACCACTTGAACCAGAGGGGAACTTCCAGCAGGATTGGGGAACCCCAGGAGACCGAAGAAATGTTGCTCAGAATCATTGCTGCGATCACCCTGTTCATGGCTCTCTCATCACCCGCGCAAGCCGCCCAATGGTGGAAGGGGACCACGAAGCACTTTGTTATCTATTCGGAAGGGAGCCGTGAGGAGACCGAGCAATTGGCGGTCAAGATGGAACGCCTCGACCAGGTGCTTCGAATTGTCACCAGCACGGGTGCTCGCGATGAGAGCAACTCACCTTCAGCGAAGCTCGCAGTTTACCAGTTTGGTGATTCCGACGACATGGAGATGCTAATTGGCGCCCCAGGGAGCGGAGTTGCCGGATTCTTTATCCCTCGCGCTGGCGCTTCGGTTGCCTTTGTACCGCTTCGCATGGCCAACGCCACCGTTGGCCCCGGCATTTCCAGGCGTGATTGGGCTGACCCGAACGAAATTCTGTTTCATGAATACACGCATTACTTTATGTTTCAGCATTCTCCGGCCGCCTATCCTGTCTGGTACAGCGAAGGACTTGCCGAAGTGTTCGGCACGCTCAAGCTCACTCCCGATGGCTTCGAGCTTGGAGCCCCTTCGAAAGATCGCGCCTACGCACTCAAGACCTTTGATCCCGATCTGACCGTGTTTTTCGACCCTCCCAAGCTTCTTGATGTTAACACGGTCTATGCCGGTGGATGGTTGCTGACCAGCTATCTGAGCTTCGAACCGAGCCGGGCCGATCAGCTTCGGGACTATCTCAATCGCCTGAACAAGGGCGAAAAATCTATCGACGCCGCACGCGCTGCTTTTGGTGATCTCAAGAAGCTGGGCAAAGAAGTCAGCGCTTATCGGAAGGGCAGGATCCGGGGTCTGGTGGCGCGATTCCCGGGATATGTTCCCCCATCCGTGGAATTGCAGCAGCTTTCGGATGCCGAATCCGCCGCCATCCCCTTGCAGCTTCGCTCACGCCGCGGGGTAACTGCCAAGCAGGCGCCCGGACTGGCAGCGCGTGCCCGAAAGGTGCTGGAGCAGTTCCCCAACGACGAAACGGTACTGCTGATGGCTAGCGAGGCCGAAATCGACGCTCAAAATCTGGATGCGGGCGAAGCACACGCAACCAGGGCTCTGACTATGGACCCCCGATCGGTCTTGGGCGAACTGCTTCTCGCCCGTTCCAGCATGGAGCGGGGGCGCAAGGAAAGCGCCCAATTCACCCGCGCCCGCGAGCATTATCTGCTGGCAAACCGGATAGATCCCGACAATGCCGAAGCTCTGGCAGGCTACTACAACACCTTTCTTTTTGCCAACGCGGCACCACCAGAGGGCGCATTGGTCGCCCTTGAAAGGGCGTTCGAGCTAGCGCCGTTCGACGACACCATCCGTCTGACTCTTGCTTATCAGCTTCTGACTGAGAAGCGTGGACGCGAAACCATCGCGGTACTGGGTCCGATCGTCAATTCTCCCCACCAGGGCAAACGCCGGGACAAGTACCGAAGCATCGTCGCGCAGATTGAAGCCGGGCAGGTGGAAGCCGCGATACCCCTGTTGCGGCCCAAGATGCCCGATCCCAATGCGAAAGATGAAAGCGAAGAGGAATAGATTCTGGCTTCTGCAAGCCAAAGGGAAAGCCAATTCGTAACCTCAAATCAACCAATTCACGGCACAGTCGTCCCGGCAGTTTTCGGGAACAGGCAGGTGAATGCGCTCGTCATCGGTGGATTGAACGAAGAAGATTTTCGGCGTTCGATTGAAAACAGATTGCGCGAAGGCCGCCCAGGCGTGGCCATCGAGCGTCTGCGCGCGCTGCTTGAGCCCTATGCCGGACCTGGCAAGATTCTGCCCACCCGCTTTCTGACCGTCACTCCGGACGACCTTGTCCTGCGCGGATGGGAAACGCTGGGTGACGCGGTGCGCCGCCGCGATGTACCCGGGCACCTTATCTCGGCAATTTCGGTTTCTTTCGGCTGGCCGGGCGAAGAGGCTCCAGGTCCCGATGCCGAAGGGCGGCTCAATCCCCATATCGAGATCGGCTACTACTCGGACAATGCCTTTCCATTCTCCAGGAGCACCCGCGACGATCTGCTGGGGGGCTATTCGTCGTTCGGTTGCACCTGGAGCGGCGACGCGGAAACGACCGACAGCGCCCTGGCTGTCGATGGTATCGACGATCTGCATGGCGCGCTTGCCAATCTTGAGGCCGCGTTGCTCGCCAGCGAGGAACCCGACGAAGATGGCATCCGCGCGGGCTCGCTGGGTTCCTGCCTGCTTTCGGCACTGCTGGTTCAGGCCGTAACCGACCGGATCGCCGCCGACGGGTTGCCGCGTCCGCTCTGCGTGATGGCAGGGAGCAACGACGTCTATCCCTATTTCGATGTTCCTGTTGCCGGCATGCCCGAAGCCCTGACCGAGCTGGAAGATCAGCCCGAGACGGTGAACGGTGCGCCGCTGCCCCGCTACAGCAGTCTGCTGATGACCGGCATACCCCGCGCCAAGAAGCGCGCAGTCCTGACGCTAGAGGAAAACGAGCAGGAAATGGCCGATCGCATCGCCCGGTTGCGCCACCAGACTCACGCGAGCGAGGATTCGCCGCAGGTTCCGCCAGAGCAGCCAAACGGGCCGTCTGAGCTGGAAAGAGACCTGCCGCTGCTCGCCAAGAAGCCGGACCGCAAGGTTCATGCGCTGGCTGGCCTCGGCGGCCTCGTGCCCGAACGCGATGCCTCACCCGAACCGGACCGGGAGGACTGGGGCGACTGGGAGGACTGGGGCGATCCCGAAGAACCGGCGGCACCCGCGTCAAACGACGGCAAAGTTACCAGTTTCGAGATTCCGCCACCCGGTGACGACCTGCAACAACGTCTGCAGAGCCTGCTGGCGTTCTATTCCGAAATCGACACCGAACCGGAGCCGGTGACAACGGCGCCGGTCGAACCCCCGCCACAGTCGTCGATGCCCGAAGTGGAAGCGACCGATGCCGCGTTGCCGAGGCCCGGTCTGTGGGCCAGGGTCGGGGCGAAGGTTGTCACACTTCTTTCCCGTTTGCGCCGCTAGAGCCAGAATGGGCGGCGCAATTGCCCGGCGGCGATCGCGCGCCACAACAGGAACAGCCCCAGCGCGGTAGCCAGCACCAGCGCGATCAGGCTTGCTTCAAGCCCGAAAGCGCCGCCCGTAAGCCATTCCGGACCCGAACGGGTGGTAACCAGGAGGCCCAGCGGCGCCTTGCCGCCTGAAACCGGCGCGCTGAACACCCAGCCCTGCGTGAAGTTCCATGCGACATGGATGCCGATTGCCAGCCACAGGCGGCGGGTGAACATATAGGCGGCTCCCAACAGGATTCCTGCTTCCACCGCAATGGCAAAGGCAGCGAACCACGTCGCGCCCGGATTGGCCAGATGCGAGGCGCCGAATAGCGCCGAAGTCAGAACCAGTGCGGCCCACGATCCTAGCATCGCTTCAACCTGGCGAAACAGGATTCCCCGAAAGATCAGTTCCTCAAAAAAGCCCGAGCCGACTGCCATCGCCAACAGTGCCCAAAGCTGGCCAATGCCGTTGATTGCGGTGATTTTCATGCCGCCCAAGGCAATCGTGATCGCCACGACCGAGCAGAACAACACAAACCCCGCCGCTAGTCCTTGAACAAGCTCGCGTCCGGCTCCGGCGAGTGCCAGTTCGGCATCCTCGCGCCTTTCAACGTGGTGCTGGAAAAGGCGCCAGAGCAGCGCCGCGATCGCCACCACGGCCAGCACGATCAGCGGCTGTCCGGGCGTATCGCGCAGTTGCGGTATCGAAGCCGCCGCCACCATCGCGCCGCCGTAAAGCAGGATGAAAGGGACCGCAGCAAGCAGCAGCAGAGTTAGCGGAAAGGCGACGATGCGCCGCGCCAGACCAGGGCGCGCTTGGTGTATGAGTTCACTCATACACTACGCATAGCCGATTTCGGCATCGGCGCAAGCGCCTGGCCTATCGGTCGTAAGGGGGCGCATCGCCTTCAAGCACGGTGCGCGCGGCCTCGGCCAGCCAGTCCATCGCCGCCGCCCAGGGGCGATGCCCGTGACTGATCCGTGCGACTCCAAGTCCGGCCAATTCCGCGCGGTCGGCAAATCCTCCGACCGAAGCCGGGGTCCATAGGATGTTGACCGGAAGCGGAGAACGTTCGCAGATCGCGCCGATACAGGCGCGGCTGGTGGTGAAAGGCACGAACAACCCGCTCGCTCCGGCATCCGCATAGGCGCGAGCGCGTTCAATCACGGCATCGACCAGCGCAGCGCCATGGTCTTCGGCCGGTTTTCCGCGAAACACGTCGCACCGCGCGTTGACGAACAGCCCGCTCTGCGCGGCCGCGGCAATGCGCCGGGCCTGTTCATCGATCGCGGTCAATTCGGCGATGCCGGGCATGCGATCCTCGATATTGATCCCCGCCGCACCAGCCGCGAAGGCCGCCGCGACCGATGTGCCTACCGCCGCAGGGGTCGCGCCATATCCCGATTCCATGTCGAAGGTGACCGGGAGATCGGTGACGGCAGCGATCCGCTTCAGATTGCCCAGGGCATCCTCGAGCCGAAAGCTTTCGCCATCCTTGAACCCCTGTGCTTCGGCTACGCCATAAGAGCCGGTGGCAATCGCCTTCGCCCCCGCTTCGGCGACCGCACGCGCGCTGCCTGCGTCCCAGATATTGAACAGCACCAGCGGATCGCCGGGCACGTGGAGCGCGCGGAATGTTTCGACCTTCGCGTTCATTTCGCTTCCTTTTCCAAAAGCTTGCGCTTGATTTCCAGGCCATAGGCGTAGCCTCCCAGCCCGCCGCCGGTGCGGATCACGCGGTGGCACGGGATCAGCACGGCAACATTGTTGGCGCCATTGGCACTGCCGGCGGCGCGCACTGCCCTCGGCTTGCCCACCGCAGCGGCGAGTTCGGCATAGGTGCGGGTTTCGCCCGGCGGTATCCGGCGCAGCTCGCGCCAGACCGCTTCCTGAAAGGCGGTGCCCTTCACATCGAGCGGGATATGCCCGAAATCGCCCGGCGCCTCGACCGCATCGACAACCTGGCGAAGCAATGCAGCGAAAGCCGTTCCACCCTCGATCAGCTCGGCTTGGGGGAACCGCGCTTCCAAGGCTTCACGGCCTTCGTTGAAGGACAAGCGGCATACGCCCTTGTCGGTGGCCGCAACCAGCATCGCCCCCAGGGTGGTTTCGACCACGGCCCAGTGGATGGCGGTGCCCTTGCCCCCGTTGACCCAAGCCGAAGGCATCATGCCCAGTCTCCCCTCGTTGGCTTCATAAAACCGCGAAGGGCCCGAATAGCCTGCGGCATAGATCGCTTCGGTCACGCTACACTCTTCGCTGAGAGCCTGTGCGGCCCGCTCGGCCATCAATGCGCGGGCATAGGCCGCCGGGGACATCCCGGTATGGCGGGCAAACACCCGCTGGAAATGGCTTGGCGAGTAGCCCGCCTCCCCGGCCAGAGCGGCCAGGGCGAGCGGTTGCTCGGCAGCCTTGATTGCCGCGACCGCCGCCAGAACCGCGCGCTCGTCGCGGCTGACATCGTCGGGCGAACAGCGCTTGCAAGGCCTCAGCCCGGCGGCCCGCGCCGCCGCGCCATCGGCAAAGAAGCGCACGTTGCCGCGCGCGGGGTGCCGCGCCGCGCAGCTTGGTCGGCAGTAGATCCCGGTGGTCAAAACCCCGGTGACGAAGCGCCCGTCAAACGCGCGATCGCGTTCGAGAACCGCTTGCCAGGCTTCGTCGTCGGCGATCATCAGACCTGTTCTCCGTGGCGCTCCACCCGGGCGGCAAAGCAGCCGTGCGCGGCGTTGTGGGCGTCGATATAGGCAATGTCGGGATTGGCGAACAGGCCAAGGATCTTGTCCTCGGCTTCTCCGGGCAAGGCCAGTCGCGCATCGCGCAGCATCCCTGCGGAATCGAAACCGCGCATGGCGATCGGTCGCCCTTCGAAAACGGGCGGCAGGCTGTCGATGAACTCCGCCGTTTCGACGTCCTTGCGCACGAAGATCGCATAGCTGTTGCGATAGGGTGTCGAAACGTCATGGCTGGTGTGATGAAGCAGGATCAGCTCCTCCCCGGCGGCGGCATCCCGCAGGCTGATGCGGCAGGGAAATCCCCGATCCGCCTGGGCGACAACCCGCCGTGCGTTGCGCGCGGCAAGCTGATCGTCGCTCAGCGCGAAAAGCGGCCCGAAGGCATTGGGGTCAAGTCCGGTGATTCGATAGGTCATGGGGGGTACTCCCTTGTTGCTCGGCCCCGCTTGCCGCGAATCATCGAGCGGCGCGTCCCGGCGCTTGCGGTCAAAACCAAGTCACGGCAGAACCGCGCCATGCGCCGGATCCTCGCACTGCTCGCCGCCCTTGTGGCCTTTGCCCTGCCCGGACCGCTTGCGGCCGATCCCGCCGACATCGTGGCGGCATCGCGCTCGGTGGTGCGCGTGGCGCTGGTTTCCATCGACGGACGCGATGCATCGCTGATCGGGCATGGTTCGGGCTTTGCCGTGGCGCCCGATCTGATCGTCACCAACGCCCACGTCATCGCCGATATGGCCGAGGACGATACCCTTCACATCCTGATCATTCCGCCCCAGGGCAAGCGCGGCTGGGGCGCCAAGGTGGTGGCCTTTTCCCCGCGCAACGATCTGGCGCTGCTCAAGGTGGTCGGCGGAACGCTGCCGGTTTCGACCCTTGCTCCGGCAGGAGTGGACGATGGCGCGCCGGTCTTCGCGGTGGGCTATCCCGGCAGCGTCGATTTCGCCCAGGGCTTTGACGAGATCGACATGATAACCCCGGTCGCCCCGGTCAAGACCCAGGGCACCGTATCGGCGGGACGTCCGTCGAAGACCTTCGCGACAGTGCTCCACACCGCCTCGATCGGCGGGGGCAACAGCGGCGGCCCCCTGATGGACGCCTGCGGTCGGGTGATCGGCGCCAATTCGTTCGGAACCGTTTCCGACGGTTCGGATTCGGAATTCTTCTTCGCCGTCGCCGCCAGCGAAATCGTGCGTTTCCTGCGCGACAACAAGGTGACCCCGCGCCTTGCCTCCTTGCCGTGCCAGTCGATGGACGCCTTCAACCAGGCCCAGGCGGCGATGGCGGCCGGCGACAAGGCCAAGGCCGACGAGGCCGCCCGGACCGCCGAAGCGGGCCGGCAGGCGGCAGATGCCAAGGCGGCGCGCACGGCCGAGCTGCAAATCCTTTCCGAGCGCGAAAACGGAATGGTGCTGGCCGCGCTGGCATTTCTGGCGGTGCTGGGCGCGGGCGGAGCGGCCTTTCATTTCCACGGCCGGGAAGATCTGCAGCGCCGCAAATATGCCCTGGCAGCGGCGGCGGTGCTGTTTCTGGGGGCGCTCTATGCCTGGTTCTCTCGCCCCGGGATCGACCAGATCGACTCCCGCGCGGCCGAGCTTGCCAGGGCCGGGGCGCCAAGCAATGCGGCCACCGCCGCGCCGGAACTGGCCAAGGGCGCGCTGCGCTGCGTGCTCGATCCCGAGCACAGCCGGGTAACCGTGTCGGACATCGCCGATGTTCCCTTGCGCTGGAACGAAGATGGCTGCGTCAACGCCCGTTCCCAATATGGGCTGGCCGCCAATGGCTGGTCGCGAATCCTGGTCCCCAATGCAGAGGACACCGTCACCGTCGCCCGGTTCGACCCTGCCACCTCAACCTATACCACCGAACGCTATCTGCTCGACCTGGAAACCATGACCAAGGCGCGTCAGGAACGCGCCCGCTATGAACCGCCAAAATGCGGAGGAGGCGAAGAGGCCGCCCGCAAGCTGGGCGAGGCGCAGGGCGCCATCGCCGCGCTGCTTCCCGCCCAACCCAACGAGCGGCTGGTGTACAAATGCAGCGCCGATCCTGGCAGTGCCGGCCAATAGGCCCGACGCCGGTCGAGCCGGGTCGACGCCTTGTCGGCTGCCCGGCTTGACCTGCCGTGCAGCCGGTTCCATCCCCCGCATGCTCTGACAGGGGAGAACGCCATGACGATCCGCACCGGTTTTCGCGCACTCTGGCTGGCGGGGAGCGCCGCTGCGCTGGCCATCGGCACGCCGCTTCACGCGGAAGAGGTTCCGGCCAGGAGCTTTGCCCCGGCGGACGTGTTCGCGATCCAGCAGGCGGCCGATCCCCAGATCAGCCCCGATGGTACCCGGATCGTCTACACCCGGCTGACCGGCGACATCATGACGGATTCAGACCGGGCCAGCCTGTGGCTGGTCGATGTCGCCAGCGGCGAGCAGCAGCCGTTGCTGCCCGATGGCGCGCGCCAGCCGCGCTGGTCGCCCGATGGCAAGCGGATCGCCTATGTCGGCAAGGATAGCGGCGGCAAGCCGCAGATATTCATGCTCTGGCCCGAAAGCGGACGCACGGCGCCGGTTACCGCGCTGCCCGGATCGCCCGGCAGCCTCTCGTGGTCACCCGACGGGCGGACCATTGCTTTCACCATGTTCCTGCCCGCGCCGGACAAGCCGCTTGCGCCGCCGATAGAGCGCCCCGAGGGCGCGAAGTGGGCCGATCCGATCAAGGAAATCGGTGAGGTAAACTTTCGCGCCGACGATGCCGGCTATCTCCCGCGCGGGTTCGGCCAGGTCTTCACCGTGCCCGCCGATGGCGGCGCGCCGCGCCAGCTTACTTCGGGCGATTTCGATCACGGCGGGGCACTATCCTGGACTCCCGACAGCAAGACCATCCTGCTGTCGAGCAACCGCAGCCCCGACCCGGACCGCCAGCCGCTCAATTCCGATATCTTCGCGCTCGACGCCGCCAGCGGCAAGCTGACCCGGCTGACCAGCCGCGACGGGCCGGATTTCCAGCCGGCGGTTTCACCCGACGGCAAATGGGTGGCCTATACCGGGTTCGACGACCGCAAGCTGGGCTATCAGAACAACCAGCTGTGGGTCATGGGGATAGACGGCAGCAGCCCGCGCCTTGTTTCCGGCAGTCTCGATCGTTCGATCGGCACCCCGCGCTGGGCAGCGGACGGCAAGGCGATCTACGCCGACTACGAGGACAGCGGACTGACCCGGATTGCCCGCTTCTCGCTCGACGGCAGGATGAGCGATGTCGCCACCGGCCTGGTCGGCTCGGACCTCGACCGGCCCTATACCGGCGGAGGATTTTCCCTGGCCCGCAATGGCGCGCTGGCCTTTCCCGTGGGCGATGCGGCGCACCCCGCCGATCTTGGCTATGCGCTTGGCGGGAAGCAGCGCGCCTTTACCGCGCTCAACGCCGGGCTGTTCACCGGCAAGGCGATTGGGCGGACGCAGAAGTTCACCGTCGCGTCCAAGGCCGATGGCCTGCCTGTCGACTACTGGATGGTGACGCCGCCCGATTACCAGCCCGGCAAGCGCTATCCCGCGATCCTCGAAATCCACGGCGGGCCGCACGCCGCCTATGGCGATGCCTGGTCGAGCGACGATCAGGTCTATGCTGCCAATGGCTATGTCGTGCTCTATGCCAACCCGCGCGGCTCGACCTCCTACGGCGAGGAGTTCGCCAACAAGATCCAGCGCGCCTATCCCGGTCAGGATTACGACGATCTGATGAGCGTGGTCGACGATGCCGTCGCGCGTGGGGTGGCGGATGGCGACAACCTGTTCGTCACCGGCGGATCGGGCGGCGGGGTGCTGACCGCGTGGATCGTGGGCAAGACCGACCGCTTCAAGGCCGCAGTCAGCCAGAAGCCGGTCATCAACTGGCTGAGCTTCGCGCTGACTTCGGATGGCTATCCGATCTATGGCCCCTACTGGTTCAACGCCATGCCGTGGGAAGAGCCCGAGCTGTTCTGGAAGCTGTCGCCGCTTTCGCTGGTTGGCAACGTGAAAACCCCGACCATGCTGCTGGTGGGCGAGGAAGACTATCGCACCCCGCCGTCGGAGGCCGCCCAGTATTACGCCGCACTGCAATTGCGCAAGGTGCCGACCCGGTTGCTGCTGGTGCCGGGCGCAAGCCATCACGGGCTAGCGGCGCGGCCCTCGCAGTTGCTCGCCGAAACCGGCGCGATCCTCGCCTGGTTCGACAGGTATCGCAGCGACAAGAAGAAGGCCGGGGAAGCGAAGTAGCCTATTCCAGCCGTTCGGCCAGCCGCAACGCGAGGGTCCAGGCGTCGCCGGGCCAGCGCGCGGAAAGATAGTTGCCGTCCTCGACCACGAAGCCCGCCTTGGGCGAGGTGGCGCTGGCGAAGCGCGGCACCAGCGGCCCGCGCTCGAAGTCTCCCTTTGGGCCGATCCGTCGCCGCACCTCGTGCTCGACGCTCTCGGGGTAGGTCCGGTAGTGCCCCGGTAGCGCCCCGTTGGTGAGGACCACCGCGATCCCTTCCATCGGCTTGGTCAGCGCCGTGGTGCGCCGCCCGTCCAGCACCCCGGCGCGGGCCAGCGGAAGCACCCCATGGCAAACCGCGCTGACCGGCTGATTGGCGGCAAAAGCCTCCCGCGCGAGGCGCTGCACCTCGGCGCTTTCGCAATAGGGCCGCATTCCCGGTGCGTGACCGCCGGGAAAGTGCAAGGCGGCAAAGTCGGCGGCGCGTGTTTCGCTCCAGCGGACCGGGTGGAGAAAGGCATCGCTCCCCGCCATCGCGGCATAGGCGGCAATCCCCTCTTCGCGCGCGCGAAGCGAGCGGGCATGGCGCGGCAGGCCCTGCCCGGTCAGCGTAACCGGATCGCATGCCGCCGGTTCGCCGGTTT
>JAKOWQ010000103.1 GCA_029781465.1 Pseudomonadota bacterium | reverse complement strand
CGGGGGGCAGGGCGCTGGCGCGCAGCTGCGACAAGGCCCACAGCCCCAGGAACCCGGCCTCGAACAGCGCGGTCTGCTTGAAGGTGATCGCGAACCCGGCGCTGGCCATCGCCAGCAGCGCGCGGCGGCTGACCTGCCCCCGGCGCAGTTCGGGCGCGGACTGCCAGGCCAGCAGCGCCCCCAGCGCCACGAACAGGTTGTAGAACACCGGGCTTTGCCCGCCGCCGCCACCATACATCGGCAGCGCCGCGAGATAGAGCGTTGCTGCGGCCAGCGCACCGGTGCGGCTGGTGTAGCGCAACGCCAGGGTACGGATGGTCCAGGCGGTCGCCACGGCGAACAGCAGCGCGGGGATCTGATAGGACAGCGGCGATTTGCCTAGTGCCGCGAACAGGTAATAGCCCAGAAACAGGCCCGGCCCCTTGCGGTCCCACACGCCAACATAGGGCAGCAGGCCATCGTGCAGGCGGTGCCCGGCGGCGAAATAGAAGAGCTCATCGTTGAAATAGCCGTCATCGCCCAATGCCGACCAGCGGGTCAGCAAGGCAAAGCCCAGCAGCCAGGCCAGTTCGGCCAGGCGCCAGCGCTGCAAGGGCGTCGGAACGGGATCCATCGCGGGCCTGTGTGCCCGCAGCCATGCCGGGTTTCAACCGCCCGGCATGGTTTGCGCACAGCGCGCCGAATTCAGCCTTCGACGTGTTCCGCCAGAACGGTCAGGCCGTTGTCGCCAACCTCGGCAAAGCCGCCCTGGACCTGGATTTCCTCGGGCGCGGCGCCGTCGGTCTTGTAGATCCGCAAGGTGCCGTCGCGCATGGTGGTCATGAACGGGGCGTGGCCTTCGAGCACGCCTTCCTCACCCTCGGTTCCGGGGACGACGACCATATAGACGTCGTCCGACCGGACCAGGCGTGCAGGCGTGACGAGTTCGAAATGCAGGGCCATGGCCTTAGGCGTCCTCGGCCAGCTTCTTGGCTTTTTCGACCGCCTCGTCGATCCCGCCGACCATGTAGAAGGCGGCTTCGGGCAGGTGATCGTACTCGCCGTCCACAACCGCCTTGAACGAGCGCACGGTGTCTTCCACCTGGACGAACTTGCCCGGGATGTTGGTGAACACTTCGGCGACGTGGAACGGCTGCGAAAGGAAGCGCTGGATCTTGCGGGCGCGGGCGACGGTAAGCTTATCTTCTTCGGAAAGCTCGTCCATGCCCAGGATCGCGATGATGTCCTGCAGCGACTTGTACTTCTGCAGCGTTTCCTGAACGCGGCGGGCAACGTCGTAGTGCTCCTGCCCGACGACCGCGGGCGAAAGCACGCGGCTGGTCGAATCGAGCGGGTCAACCGCCGGGTAGATGCCCAGCTCCGAGATCGCGCGGCTCAGCGTGGTGGTCGCGTCCAAGTGCGCGAACGAGGTGGCCGGCGCCGGGTCGGTAAGGTCGTCCGCGGGAACGTAGATCGCCTGGACCGAGGTGATCGAACCCTTGGTGGTCGAGGTGATGCGTTCCTGCAGCGCGCCCATGTCGGTCGCCAGGGTCGGCTGATAGCCCACCGCCGAAGGAATACGGCCGAGCAGCGCCGACACTTCCGAACCCGCCTGGGTAAAGCGGAAGATGTTGTCGACGAAGAACAGCACGTCCTGGCCTTCCTGGTCGCGGAAATATTCGGCCATGGTCAGGCCCGACAGCGCAACGCGCGCACGGGCGCCCGGGGGCTCGTTCATCTGGCCGAACACGAGGGCCACCTTCGAGCCATCGGGGGTGGCGTTGCCTTCGGCGTCCTTGGCGATGACCCCGGCGTCGAGGAATTCGTGGTAGAGGTCGTTGCCCTCGCGGGTGCGTTCACCCACGCCCGCGAAGACCGAGACGCCGCCGTGGCCCTTGGCGATGTTGTTGATCAGTTCCTGGATCAGCACGGTCTTGCCCACACCCGCGCCGCCGAACAGGCCGATCTTGCCGCCCTTGGCGTAAGGCGCGAGCAGGTCGATCACCTTGATGCCGGTGACGAGGATCGCCGCTTCGGTCGACTGCTCGACGAATTCGGGGGCCGAGGCATGGATCGGCGCGCGCATGTCGGTATCGACCGGGCCGCGCTCGTCGATCGGATCGCCGACGACGTTGAGGATGCGTCCCAGGGTGCGCGGGCCGACCGGAACCGAGATCTGCGCGCCGGTCGCCGAGACGGGCTGGCCGCGGGTCAGACCGTCGGTCGAGTCCATGGCGATGGTGCGCACGGTGTTCTCACCCAGGTGCTGGGCAACCTCGAGCACCAGGCGGTTGCCGCCGTTGTCGGTTTCGAGCGCCGAGAGGATCGCGGGCAGCTCGCCCTCGAAGCTCACGTCGACGACGGCGCCGATAACCTGGCTGATCTTGCCGGTGGCGGTGCCCGCGGCGGCGGTCTTCTTGGACTTGGTGGCGGTGGCCATGGTCTTTTCCTTGCCTTCTATGTCGTCGTCAGAGCGCTTCGGCGCCGGCGATAATTTCGATCAGTTCCGTGGTGATCGCGGCCTGGCGGCTGCGGTTGTACTGGATGGTCAGCTTGTTGATCAGCTCGCCCGCGTTGCGCGTGGCATTGTCCATCGCGGTCATCGAGGCGCCCTGTTCGCTGGCCTGGTTTTCCAGCAGCGCGCCGAAGATCCGGGTGCGCAGATAACGCGGCAGCAGGGCGGCGAGGATCGCTTCCTCTTCCGGCTCATAGTCCACCGCGGCGCCACCCTCGGCCGCCTTGGGGGCGGGGACGGGGATGATCTGCACGTCGGTGGGAACCTGGGCCAGTGCGCTCTTGAATTCCGAGAAGAACAGATGCGCGACGTCGAACTTGCCTTCGTCGTAAAGCGCCACCAGTTCCGCCGCGATGCGCTCGGCCTCTTCATAGCCGGGTTCGCGCACCTCGGTGGTGTCGAACATGGCGATCACCGCATTGGCATATTGCCGCCGGATCACCGCGCGGCCCTTGCGGCCGACGAGGTAGAACAGCACCGTCTTGCCCTGGCCTTCCAGCTCGCGCGCCTTGGCTAGGGCCGATTTGACAATGTTCGAGTTGAACGCGCCGCACAGCCCCTTGTCGGAGTTGGCGACCACCAGCAGGTGCACCTGGTCCTTGCCGGTCCCGGCGAGCAGCTTGGGGCTGCTTTCGCTGACCGTCACCTTGCTGGCGAGGCTGCCCATCACCGCGGCGAGGCGGCCGGCATAGGGGCGCGCGGCTTCGGCCGCAGCCTGCGCCTTGCGCAGCTTGGCCGCCGCGACCATCTGCTTGGCCTTGGTGATCTTCTGGGTCGACTTGACCGAGTTGATCCGGCCCTTGAGTTCCTTGAGTGAAGCCATCGTGCCTTAACTCATTCCTTATTCGTCATGCTGAACTTGTTTCAGCATCCATTTCGCCTCACGATCTGTGCCATCCGGAGAGATGGACCCTGAAACAAGTTCAGGGTGACGAAGAAGGCGGGTTTCCTCTTTAAGCGAACTGCTTGGCGAAAGCGTCGAGCGCAGCCTTGGTCTTGTCCGCGGCCTCGCCTTCGAACTTCTGGCTCGAACGGATTTCGGCCAGCACATCGGCGTGCTTTTCGCGCATGAAGCCGAGCATTTCGGCTTCGTAGCGGGTCACATCGGCGGTCGGGATCGAATCGAGGTAACCGTTGGTGCCGGCGTAGATCGAGACGGTCTGCTCTTCGAACGGCAGCGGGCTGAACTGGGCCTGCTTGAGCAGCTCGGTCAGGCGTGCGCCGCGGTTGAGCAGCTTTTGGGTCGAAGCGTCGAGGTCCGAACCGAACTGGGCGAAGGCCGCCATTTCGCGGTACTGCGCCAGCTCCAGCTTGATCGAACCGGCCACCTTCTTCATCGCCTTGGTCTGGGCGGCGCCGCCGACGCGGCTGACCGAAAGGCCGACGTTGATCGCCGGGCGGATGCCCTGGTAGAACAGGCCGGTTTCGAGGAAGATCTGCCCGTCGGTGATCGAGATCACGTTGGTCGGGATGTAGGCCGAAACGTCGCCCGCCTGGGTTTCGATGATCGGCAGCGCGGTCAGCGAACCGCCGCCAAGGCTGTCGTTCATCTTCGCCGCGCGCTCAAGCAGGCGGCTGTGGAGATAGAACACGTCACCCGGATAGGCTTCGCGGCCCGGCGGGCGGCGCAGCAGCAGCGACTTCTGGCGATAGGCGACGGCCTGCTTGGAAAGGTCGTCGTACACGATCACGGCATGCATGCCGTTGTCGCGGAAGAATTCGCCCATGGTCACGCCGGTGTAGGGCGCGAGGTACTGCAGCGGGGCGGGTTCCGAGGCGGTCGCGGCGACGACGATCGAATATTCCATCGCGCCGTTTTCTTCGAGCTGGCGCACGATCTGCGCCACGGTCGAGCGCTTCTGGCCGACGGCGACATAGATGCAGTAGAGCTTCTTGCCTTCGTCGCTGCCCTGGTTGACGCCCTTCTGATTGATGAAGGTGTCGATCGCCACGGCGGTCTTGCCGGTCTGGCGGTCACCGATGATCAGCTCGCGCTGGCCGCGGCCGACGGGAACCAGCGCGTCGATCGCCTTGAGGCCGGTCTGCACCGGTTCCGAAACCGACTGGCGCGGGATGATCCCCGGTGCCTTGACTTCCACGCGGCTGCGCTTGTCGGCAACGATCGGGCCCTTGCCGTCGATCGGGTTGCCCAGCGCGTCGACCACGCGGCCGAGCAGACCCTTGCCGACGGGGACGTCGACGATGGTGCCGGTCCGCTTGACGGTGTCGCCTTCGCGGATTTCCGCGTCCGAGCCGAAGATCACGACGCCGACATTGTCGGCTTCGAGGTTGAGCGCCATGCCCTTAACCCCGTTGGCGAATTCGACCATTTCACCGGCCTGGACCTTGTCCAGCCCGTGGATGCGGGCGATACCGTCACCGACGGACAGCACCGAACCGACTTCCGAGACCTGGGCCTCGGTGCCGAAGCTGGCGATCTGGTCCTTGATGACCTTCGAGATTTCAGCGGCGCGGATATCCATTGCTTCTTAGCCTTTCATCGCTTGCGCGAGGGTGTTCAAACGGGTGCGGATCGAGCTGTCGATCTGGGTCGAGCCGATCCTGACGACCAGGCCGCCGAGAATTTCGGGATCGACCTTGGCGGAAAGCTTCACGTCCTGACCCTCGCGCGCCTTGAGCCGGGCTTCGAGTGCCTTGAGCTGGGCGGGGGAGAGCGGATGGGCGCTGGTCACTTCGGCCGAAACCTCGCCGCGGGCGGCGGCGGCGATCGAAGCGAAGGCGCGAACCACATCGGGCAGCGCGGCCAGGCGGCGGTTGGATGCCAGGACACCCAGGAAGTTGCGCGTCAGCGGCGAGAGCGAAAGCAGCCCCGCCACACCTTCCATCGCCTTTGCGGCGGCGTCGCGGCCGACCTGGGGATTGCGAATCAGCGCGGCCAGATCGGCGCTTTCACCGATCGCGCGGCCCAGCGATTCGAGATCCGATTCGACCGTGGCAACGGCCTTGTTCTCAGCTGCCAGCTCATAGAGCGCAGCGGCGTAGCGCCCCTGCAAGCTTGCCGTAATGCCGCCGGAATTCTCCACGCGCGTCGTATCCTCACATCGGGTGCGTTGGCGGGGCGGGAACCGGCACGAAACGCCGCCGCCCCTTAGACGGGGGCGCGCATAGCCATGATTGTGCTGCGATGCAAGGTGGGGCAAGGACATTCTCGAAGACGAATGCGCGCGAGGGGATTGGCAATGGGCGAATGGATCACTCTGACCATGGCGGACGGGCATGCGATGCCCTGCTGGCATGTCCTTCCCGAAGGCGATCGTCGCGGCGGTCTGGTCCTGGTGCAGGAGATCTTCGGCGTCACCGAACATATCCGCGAAATGTGCGCCGAATATGCCGCCGAGGGGTATGAAGTCATCAGCCCGCAGCTGTTCGATCGCCAGCAGTCCGGCTGCGAGCTGGGATACAGCGGCGCCGACTGGGAACGTGCGGTAGAGATCGCGCGCAAGGAGCACAACTGGGAGCAGGGCCTGGACGATACCGCGCGCTGCATCGCCTGGATCAGGCAACGCGGCGGCCCGGTGTTCATCATGGGCTATTGCTTCGGCGGCTCGGTTGCCTGGCGGATGGCCCAGCTGTCGGACGATCTCGACGCGGCGAGTTGCTACTATGGCGGCTACATCGCCACGCGTTTTGCCGACGATCCGCCCAAGTGCGCGACGATTGCCCATTTCGGTCGCTTCGATTCGATGGTCCCGATCGAACCGGTCGAGCAGCTGATCGAGAAGCAGCACCCAACCGCGCAGATCTTCGTCTACGAGGCCGGGCACGGCTTCAATTCAGACCGGCGCAAGGATTACCATCCCGAAAGCGCCGACCTGGCCCAGCAGCGAACCCTGATGCTCTTCCGGGCCTTGGGAGGTTAGCGCCAGCCGCCACCCGGACCGCGTCCGCGTCCGCCACCCATTCCCGGCGTGCCGCCGCGCGCCACGCAGCGCTGGAAGGCGGGGAGGTGGTTCTCGCGAGAGGCCCATTGCAGCCGCTCGAGCACCGCCTTCGACTGGGGATCGTCAACCTGGGGCAGGAGGCGGTCATAGAGCGCGATGTTTTCCACTTCGGCCTGCTCCCCCAGCTGGCAGGCTTCGAGCAGCGTTGCCGGGGCCTCGAGCTTGCCGAGATGGGGGTTGGCCGGCACTTCCCAGCCGTTGCGGGTCAGTTCGGCGGCAACCTTGTCGGAATGGCGCTGCTCCGCCTGAATGATGTTGATGAACGGGCGGACTTCGCCATGCTTTTCGATGACGGCCTGATAGGTTGCTTCCGCGCGGTATTCATCGTCGAGCGCGCTGAGCAGGACTTGGTGCAGGTTCATCGGGGTCTCCATTGCTTGCGCGGCCCCCAGGCCCAAGGCGGCAGTTGCGGCGCCGATGGCGAGGGGGCGGAAAAGGCGGGAAAGAAAGATGCTCACGTTGTGCCTCCAATCGTTTCGAGGAGGCGGGCGCGAACCAAGAGGAGCTTGCGCCCCCCTTCCTTGTCTGCCCTGTTAGCCGCCGCCGGCAAGCGAGGCATTGACCTCGATCAGTTTGCGCGCTGAATGCGCAGTTGAATTGCGG
>JAKOWQ010000422.1 GCA_029781465.1 Pseudomonadota bacterium | reverse complement strand
CGTGGATGTGGCCGAACTGCTGGGTCCGCATGGCCTGCTGGCCCGGCAGGTGCCGGGGTTCGCGCCGCGCCTGCCGCAGCAGCAGATGGCCGAGGCGGTGGTCGCCGCGCTGGAGGAGGGCGATACGCTGGTGGTCGAGGCTGGCACCGGCACCGGCAAAACCTACGCTTATTTGATTCCCGCGCTGTTGTCCGGGGCGCGGGTCATCATTTCCACCGGTACCCGCCACCTGCAAGACCAGCTTTATCATCAGGACCTGCCGGTGGTCCGACAGGCGTTGAACGCGCCGGTGCGGACGGCCTTGCTGAAGGGGCGCGGCAACTATCTTTGCCGGTATCGCCTGCAAGCGACCGAGCAGGACGGGCGCCTGAGCTCGCGCGAGCAGGTGGCCGAACTGCGCCGTATCCGCGCCTGGGCGGGGCGTACCCATCGCGGTGACATCGCCGAAATCCCCGATGTGCCGGAAACATCCCTGATCTGGCCGCGTGTGACTTCCACCGTGGATAACTGTCTGGGGCAGGATTGTCCGCAACTGGCCGACTGCTTTCTGGCCAAGGCGCGACGCGAGGCGCTGGCGGCGGACGTGCTGGTGATCAACCATCACCTGTTCTGCGCCGACATGGCGATCAAGGAAACCGGATTCGCCGAACTGCTGCCGGGGGCGGAAGCGTTCATTCTCGACGAGGCGCATCAGTTGCCCGACATCGCCACCCACTTTCTCGGCCGGTCCTTGAGTGGTCGGCAGTTGAGCGAGCTGGGTCGGGATACCGTGGTGGAACAGGCCCGGGACGCGGCGGATTTCGCCGATTTGCGGCGGCGGGCCGAGGCGCTGGAGCCGGCGATCCTGACATTGCGGCAGGCACTGGGAACGGCGGATCGCCGCGCGCTGTGGCGAGAGGTTGCCGGACTGCCGGCGGTGGTGGAGGCGATCGAGCAATTGCACGAGGCGCTGGATCGTCTGCGCGAGGCGCTGAAGGAAGGTGCGCCGCGTGGCAAGGGTCTGGAGAATTGCCAGCGGCGCGGCGAGGATCTGGCGCTGCGGCTGGCGGCGCTGACTGGTGAAGAAAGCAACCTCGATAACGTGCGCTGGTTCGAGACCCGAGGGCGCGGCTTTACGCTGAGTTTGACCCCGCTCGACATCGCGCCGAAGTTTCAGGAGCGCTTGGCGGCGCAACCGGGCGCTTGGGTTTTCACCTCGGCGACGCTGGCGGTGGGGCAGTCGTTCGAGCACTTCGCGGCGCGGCTGGGGTTGCGGGATTATGCGGGGCTGCGCCTGGACAGTCCCTTCGATTTCGCTCGCAACGCTTTGCTTTATCACCCGCCGGACTTGCCCGATCCCACCTCGCCGCGCTACACG
>JAKOWQ010000101.1 GCA_029781465.1 Pseudomonadota bacterium | reverse complement strand
CATCTGAAAGCTCGCCTGCATCGCCGCCTCTGGCTCGGTCAGCAGGATGAGCACGCCGGCAATCGCCAGATTGCGCACCGAGAAGGCCGGCCTGTCCACCAGCACCGCGAAGAACACCACCGCAATCATGATGTAACTGCGCTGGGTCGCCACCTGCGAGCCGGCGAGCAGCATGTAGAAGAGACCCGCCGCCAGTGCTGCCGCCGCAGCCCATTTCTTGATCGGATAGTTGAGCGCCAGCGACGGAAACAGCGCGAGAATGGCCCGCACCGCCCAGAACACGCCACCCGCCGCCAACACCATGTGCAGCCCGGAGATCGACAGCACATGGGCGAGGCCCGAGACCTGGAACGACACGTTCACGTCCTTGGGGATGGCGCCGCGCTCGCCGTCGATGATCGCCTCGCCGATCGCCGCCGTGGTGCCGCTAAGCGTCTCTCGCAGATGCCCGCCGATTATCCCCCGCAAGTCTTCCAGCCCGCCATTGAAACGGATGAGCCATGGCACCGGCACTGGATCGAGCGTGGTAATCTTTCCAGCCGCGCGCGCCGTGCCGCCGATCCCCTGAAAGTAAAGGTCGCGGCCATAGTCGAAGCCCCCCGGCTCGACCGGCCCGGGCAGCGGTGACAGCAGCGCATTGATTTCGACATGATCGCCGATCCGCACCTTGCCCTGCTTCAGCGTGGCGGAAACCCGCAGCCGCGCCGGGGTCGCATCAGGTGCGAAACCCGCAATCTGTTCGGTCCGCAGGATGATCGCCTGCCGACCGGAGGATGTGAGCGAAACGTCCTCCACCAGCCCGCGCGTCAGCCGCGCTGCGGTGGTGGCGCGAACAGTCGGGGCATCCACCCATGCGGTGCGGGCCTTGCCCAGCACCACTCCCAGAAGCAGGCAGGCGATAACCGCCAGCATCGGCCGCGCCCGCGCCTTCCACAAGAGCGCCAGACCGGCCAAGGCGAGCGGCGCAATCGCCAGCCATGACGGCTCGCGAGGCAGCGCGAAGTAAATCCAGATGCCGAAG
>JAKOWQ010000411.1 GCA_029781465.1 Pseudomonadota bacterium | reverse complement strand
CCAGCTCGGCGCCAACTGCTTTTTCGCCTTGGGCATCCTGATCGCGGTGATCCAGGCAGACCGGGTGGGATCGGGAACCGTGCTGTTCCTCGGTTCGATTGCCACGATCGGGATGGGCTTTCTGTTCGGACCCGGATTGCAGTCGGGATCGCTTTTGACGGTCTTCGCGACGCTCTCAGCCTCGCTGCTGGTCATGGGGCTGGTCTATGGGCCGCTCGGTTCGTGGCTGCCCACGCTGTTGCCGGTGATGGTGCGCTACAGCGGGATTTCGCTGGCCTTCAACCTCGGCGGGATCGTGGGCGGCGCGCTGGCACCGCTCGCCGCGCAGCAGCTTGCCGCTGCCGGACAGGGCGACAAGGCGGGCTGGCTGATGTCGGCTGCCGGGGTTCTGACCGGTGCCGGGGTGCTCTGGGCTAGAAAGTACCAGTCATCCGCAGCAGGGTGATCCGTGCCTTGCCGACCTTGCGTTCGGCCATGGCATCGAGCCCCTTGATCCGCGGTTCCTCGTCGGCGGCGGTTTCAAGGCTGATCCAGGTGCCCCCATCGATCCAGCCCAGCCGCGCCAGCTTGTCGAGGGCAACCGCGCCCGCGCCCGAGTGATAGGGGGGATCGAGCAGGACCAGATCGAGCGGCGCTTTGGCAGGTCCGAGCTCCAGAACAGACCCCGCGCGCACATCGCACCGGCCTTGCGCCTGAAGTGCGGCGACATTGGCGCGCAGGGCGCGGATCGCAGCGGGATCCTGTTCGGCAAAGACGCAGCTTGCCGCCCCGCGAGAAAGCGCCTCAAGCCCCAGCGCACCCGATCCGGCGAACAGGTCGGCCACCGCCAGCCCCTCGAAACTGCCGATCCGGCTGACCAGCATCGAAAACAGCGTTTCGCGGGTCCGATCGGCGGTGGGGCGGGTGGTATCGCCCTGCGGCGCCTGCAATTTGCGCCCGCGCCACTCACCCGCGACGATCCGCAGGCTCATTTGCGGGGGCGGGGCTTGCGTGCGGGGGATTTCAGCGCGGAAGATTTCGCTGCGGGGCGCCCGCGCGGCCCGCTGCGCGCGATCCGGGCGCGGGCCTGCTGCGGGGCATCGAGCGGTGCCTTGGCCGCGTTCTCGCCCAGCAGCGCGCGGCGGAACCGTTCCACTTCCACCTGACGCACCTCCACCGCCTGGCCGCGCGGCAGGTCGAGCAGTTCGAAGGGGCCGTAGACGGTGCGGATCAGGCGGCTGACTTCCAGCCCGAGGTGTTCGAGCACGCGGCGCACTTCGCGGTTCTTGCCCTCGGTGATGGTCACTTCGATCCACTGGTTGCGCCCGGTCCGGCGCTCCATGTTGGCGTCGATCCGGCCATAGCGCACGCCCTCGATCTCGATCCCCTCGATCAGCTGTTCGAGCCGGTCCTGGGTAATGTCGCCGAAGGTGCGCGCGCGGTAGGTACGCGGCAGACCAGACGAGGGCAGCTCCATCGCCCGTTTCAGCTCGCCGTCGTTGGTCAGCAGCAGCAGCCCCTCGGTGTTGAAATCGAGCCGGCCGACCGGCATGACCCGCCCGGCATTGGCGGGCAGGGCGTTGCGCAGCGCGGTGTAGATCGTGGGACGCCCGGCGGGATCGCGCTCGGCGGTGATCAGGCCCGAGGGCTTGTGAAAGGCAAACAGCCGCGCCGGCTCGGCCGCCTTTACCGGCTTTCCATCCACCGAAACGCCCTTGAGATTGGGCAGGACCGTCGCCGGGGTGGTGACGGTTTCCTCGTTGAGCTTGATCCGCCCTTCGGCGATCATCCGCTCAACCTCGCGGCGGCTGGCGATACCGGCACGGGCCAGCAGCTTGGCGATGCGTTCGCCCTCGCGGGGTGGCTTGGGGTCTGTCATGGCGCGCCCTTACGCCAGAGCAGGGCCCGCGTCACGCGATTGCTTGCCGGGCGCGGTGCGCGCTCCTAGGGTTGCGGTTCGGATTGAGGGAGATTGCGACGATGGGCGATGCGGCGGGGGCAAGGGAACGTCCCAAGGGGTTGAAACTGCTCGCCATGGCCCTGCGCAACCGCAAGTCGGCCACGATGCTGGCTTTTGGCTTTGCCTCGGGCTTGCCGTTTGCCCTGCTGGTCGGAACGCTCAATGCCTGGCTGGGCGAGGTGGGGATCACGCTGGCCACGATCGGGGTGCTGAGCTGGATCGGGCTGTCCTATTCGTTCAAGTTCCTGTGGTCCCCCATCGTCGACCGCGTGCCCCTGCCGGCGCTGGAACGGCTGGGGCGGCGCAAAAGCTGGATATTCCTGTGCCAGCTTGTCGTTACCGCGGTTTTCGCGCTGCTCGCCGCGATCGATCCGGCGCAGGGGATCGGCACCTTCGCCCTGATCGCCTTTGCCGGCGCGATCGCCTCGGCGACGCAGGACATCGCGATTGATGGCTGGCGCATCGACCAGGCGGATGAGGATGCGCCGATCGAACTGCTCTCGGCATTGAACCAGTTCGGCTATCGCACGGCCTCCATTGTCGGCGGGGCGCTGGCGCTGGTCATGGCAACCACGATGAGCTGGCCGATGGTCTATTTGGCGATGGGCGGCGCGATGCTGGCGGTGACGCTGGGCATTACCCTTCGCGCGCCCGACAGTCCGCGTCCCGAGCCGGGCAAGCTCCATGGCGTTCTGGCCGAACCCGGCGCGCTGCGGCCGGAATACCGGGCGCTTGCTCTGGCGGCCGTCGGGGTGAGCTGGCTGTGGGCCATCGGCACGATCCTTCATTTCATGCTCGGGATGCTGGGAGACCATGGCGATGCCCCGCCGCCTTCCGTGGCCGATTTCACCAAGTATTTTGGCCCCTGGATCATCGTTGCCACGGTGTTCGTGCCGCTGGGGGTGGCATCGCTCACCAACTGGATGACGCGGCGCGAAGCCTATGTGCTGCAACAGACCGATCCGGTGCACAATCCGGTGCGGACCGCGATGAACCACCTCTATTCCGCGCTGGTCGCGCCGCTGGCAGAACTGGCCGGGCGGCTTGGCTGGGGTGTGCTAAGCGTGATCGGGTTCATCCTGACCTATGCGATCTGCTACAATATCTGGGCCAGCTTCGCCTATCCGTTCTACCTGCAGGAACTGGCCTACTCCAAGGAGGAAGTGGCCTTCGCCTCCAAGGTATTCGGCATCTTCATGACCATGGCGGGGATCAGCCTGGGCGGCTATCTTTTCGTCAGGCTGGGCCGCTTCCCGACCATCCTGCTGGGCGCAGTGCTGCCGCCGCTGGGCAATTTCCTCTATGCCGATCTGGCCGAAGGCGGGAGCGGGATCGACGCATTCGCGCACTTCCTGCGGCTCGATGTGGTGGCGGGCTGGTTTGCCGCGGACGATCGGATGCTGCGGCTGCTGCTGGCGATCTGCTATGAAAACATCGTCACCGGCCTCGCGCTGACCGCCTTCGTGGCCTACGTTTCGAGCATCGTCTCCAAGCAATATGGCGCCATCCAATATGCCCTGCTCGGCTCGCTGGTTTCGCTTGTCGGCACACTGGGGCGCGGTGCGACGGGCGAGGCATTCGACCAGTTCGGTTATGCCGTGGTGTTCCGCTGGACGGCGCTGACGGCCGTGGTTTCGACCGTGTTCGTGCTGCTCGAATGGGCGCGCAATGCACGGGCCGAACGAGCCGCCCAGACCCTGGGTGACGCCGCCGCCAAAAGGTGACACC
>JAKOWQ010000400.1 GCA_029781465.1 Pseudomonadota bacterium | reverse complement strand
CAACCTGCCCGCCTTCAAGGCCGATCCCGAGCGTCACGGTTGCCGCAGCGATACGGTGATCGCGGTCAACTTCACCGAGAAGCTGATCCTGATCGGCAACACCGAATATTCGGGTGAGATGAAGAAGGGCGTTTTCGGCCTGCTCAACTACCTGCTGCCCGCGCAGGGGGTGATGCCGATGCATTGCAGCGCCAATATCGGCGCCGACGGCAAGAGCGCGATCTTCTTCGGTCTGTCGGGCACCGGCAAGACCACGCTTTCGGCCGATGCCAGCCGCACGCTGATCGGCGATGACGAACACGGCTGGTCGGACCAGGCGGTGTTCAACTTCGAGGGCGGTTGCTACGCCAAGATGATCAACCTCTCGGCCGAAGGCGAGCCCGAGATTTACGCCACCACCAAGATGTTCGGCACGATCCTCGAGAACGTGGCGATGGACCCGGAAACGCGCGAGCTCGATTTCACCGATGCCAGCAAGACCGAGAACACCCGCGGCGCCTATCCGATCGAGTTCATCCCCAACACCAGCGAGAAGAACCTCGGCCCGCCGCCGTCGAACATCATCTTCCTGACCGCAGATGCCTTTGGCGTTCTTCCGCCGATCGCGCGGCTCACCCCGGATCAGGCGATGTATCACTTTCTCTCGGGCTACACCGCCAAGGTCGCCGGGACCGAGATCGGCGTGACCGAACCCGAGGCGACCTTCAGCACCTGCTTCGGCGCCGCCTTCATGCCGCGCCATCCCAGCGTTTACGGCAACCTGCTCAAGAAGCGGATCGCCGAGGGCGGGGCGCAGTGCTGGCTGGTCAACACCGGCTGGTCGGGCGGCAAGGCGACCGATCCCGGGATCAAGCGGATGCCGATCCGGGCCACCCGCGCGCTGCTCAACGCCGCGCTCGATGGCAGTCTCAACGATGCCGAATTCGTCAGGGATGTGAATTTCGGCTTTGAAGTGCCGGTGAGCGTTCCCGGGGTCGACAGCAATCTGCTCGATCCGCGCGGTGCCTGGGCCGATCCGCAACAATACGATCAAACCGCGCGCGAGCTGGTCGGCAAGTTCGTTCAAAACTTCGCCCAATTCGCCGACCACGTCGATCAAGGCGTGCTAGAGGCGGCGCCCAAGGCCGCCTGACCGGTCCCGGGAATTCTCTCGGGGCCACCAGGACCCAAAGAGAGAATTCCCATGACCGACCATCCGATCCGTTTCTATTCCAGCGAAGCCGAAGTGCGCCGCATCGGCGAAGGCCTTGTCGCGCGCAGCCTGCCCAAGCCCGAATGGACCCACGAGGCGCACCTGGCAGCCTGCGCCTGGCTGATCCTCGAGCGTCCCGATCTTGTGCCCGAGCGCGACCTGCCGGGGATCATCCGCGCCTACAACCTCGCGGTGGGAACCGCCAACACCGATACAGGCGGCTATCATGAAACCTTGACCCAGCTCTACGTCATAGGCGTGCGCCGGTTCCTCGAATCCTGCGATGCCGAAGGATTGCTGGCCAAGGCCAACGCGCTGCTCGCCAGCGATATGGCCCCGCGTGACTGGCCGTTCAGGTTCTACTCACCCGAAGTGCTGTTTTCGCTCGCCGCGCGCCGGGGCTGGGTCGATCCTGACCGGAACCCGATTTGACTTTATCCTGCAACCGTTTGCGCGCATGTTCGCAGGATCTTTTGCAAGGGAGTCGCACTATGGGTCTGCTTGATGGAATCCTCGGCCAGGTGGCCGGCAATCTCGATGTTGCCGCGATCGCCAAGCAGGTCGGAATCGACCCGTCGATGGCGGAGATGGCGGTTACGGCGCTTGGCAAGGCGCATCCGGAGCCGGGCGACACGGTGGAATCCGCTTCCGCCGCGACCGGGCTTGATGCCGGCGTTCTGGGCCAGATCGTCAGCCAGCTTGGCGGCGAGGGCGCGCTGGGCCAGATCTCCGGGCTGATCAAGGATCATCCCCAGGCCGGCAGTCTGCTGGGCATGCTTGACCGCGATGGCGACGGCAATCCGCTCAACGACATCGCCGGCATGGCCTCGGGGCTGTTCGGCAAGAGCTGAGCTTGAACCAACGCTATCTGGGTTGGTTTCTGACCGCCTTCGGGCTGGTTTGCGCCGCGATCGCGTTGGTGCATATTGCTTTTGGACCGGCATCGATCCCCGGATCGGTGCCGGTCAACGCCACGATGGACAGCGAAGACAGGTTCTACGCAACGCTGTTTCTGGGCTTTGGTCTGGCCCATGTCTGGGCGGCGCGTGATCTGGCTCATCGCAGCGGACTCGTGCTCGCCATGCAGGCGACCTTCTTTGTCGGCGGCTTGGCGCGGATCGTCTCGATCCTGGTTGTCGGCATGCCGATACCTTTGTTCGTGTTCCTCGGTGGGCTTGAACTGGTGATCCCGCCACTCGTCTGGTGGTGGCTCCGCCAAGACCCCACCTGAATGCAAAAGGGCCGCCGCGAATAGCCGCGACGGCCCTGTGACTTGCGACGCTATCGTCCTCAGTCGAGCATGCTTGCGGGAACCTTGCCGCCATTGGCAGCGAGCGCCTGCATCACGGCCTTGTGCAGGGCGATATTGTCTTCGGCCGAGCCCGCATAACCGGCATTGCCCAGCTCGTGCGCCAGATCCTTGCGGTTTTCATAGCTCGAATCGATCCCGACCAGCTTCATCAGATCGACGATGGAGCTCTGCCAATGCAAATCGCCGGCGCCCGGCATGGCAGAAAGATTGGCTTCGACGTCGACCTCGCTGATCGCGGTGGGCGCTTCGACCGCGGCGGGTGCAACCGGCGCGGCTGGCGCGGCCTCGGGGGCGAGGGTGGCAGCTTCGGCCTTGTGGCCGAAGATGGCATCCTTGATCTTGGAGAAAATGGACATGGCGTGCGACTCCTTGCAACGGCGACGAACCGGGATTGGTCCATCGCATCCCCTGCGAGCCTCAGCCTAGCCCTTCATTGTGACAATACAAGCGCTTGCCAGACCACCCGGGCGAGCGGCGCGGCGACGATCCGCCCTCCCTCCACCGAAAGGTGATGATCGTCGAAATAGAGCACCTTGCCGCCGCGAACGAGATCGCAGCTCTCATGGCAGAGCTGCTCGTGTGGCAGGAACACCGCGAAGCCGTGGCTGCGGGCACGTGCCAGGCTTGCCAGCACCACGCGGTTTCGGCTCAGGAATTCGGCGATCGGAACGCCTTGTGGCAAGGTGCCCGGCTGGCTTTGCCAGGCAAGTGCCACGCGGCGCGGGACGTCGCTGGGATAGCTGGGCACCGGCCCGACCAGAATGACCCGCTTGCCGAGCCGGCGCAAAGCCTCGGCGGCATCGAGCAGTCCCGCCTGAAAGGCTGGATCGGCGCGGTATTGCGAGCTCTCCGCGGCCGCGGAAAGGATCACGATCCCTGGGGCCTGGGGACGAGACAGCCAGGCCAGGGTTGCCTGGTTGAAGGCGTTGCATTCCGGGCTGGCTTGGGGCAGCGCTTGCGCCGCGGGCGAGCAGGCCGAATGGGTGAAGTGGAGGATCGAACGGTTCCGCCGTGCGGCTTCCTCGCCCAGCCCGATCAAAGGCTCAACCCCGCTGCTGTCAGCCCACAACGCGGCGTCGGCGGGCACATCGGAGCCGTAGCGGCACGCTTGCTGGGGCGGGATCGGATGGCCGGCGCTGGCGTGGCATTCCTGCCGGCGCGGACTGAAATCGTCCACCGCTGCGGCAAGTCTGCGAACCTCGGGGGAGAGGCGCCCGGGAAAACCCTGGCCGATCACGAGCACCGCGCCCAGCGCCGCGAGCGCCGCGCTCCCGCCAGCGGCAAAGCCGACCGCTCGCCAGCCACCCAGATTCGCGCCGCGCCGGGCGGGTTCTTCGATCCAGCGCCAGCTCGCAGCGGCGAGGATCAGGCAAAGGGCAAGCGCCGCGAGCTTGGCGGCAAGGCCAAGCGGGCCGAGGCGATAGTTGAGGAACACCACCACCGGCCAGTGCCACAGATAGAGGCTGTAGGAGATCCAGCCGATGAAACGCAGCGGCCGGAGCTGAAGCAGGCGGCCGCTCAGAGTACCCGGAGCGCAGTGCAGGATCAGCGCGCTGCCCAGCACCGGCGGGATTGCGGCAAGGCCGGGAAAGGGCATGGTTTCGTCAAGCAGCATCGCGCTGCCGGCGATCAGGACCAGTCCCAGCGCAGCGAACGCCTGACGCGCGAAGGCTCCGCGCACCCGGGGTACCGCGCCCAGGGCGAGAAGCGACCCGGCCAGCAATTCCCAGGCCCGCGCCGGAGACCAGAAGAAGGCACGCTGCGGTGCCCCATCAAGCCAGATCTGCGCCAGCGCCAGCGACAGAGCGGCAATCACCGCCAGCGCCGCAATCGTCCGCCGTCGCCCGAGAGGCCAGAGCAACGCCAGCAACAGCGGGAAAAACAGGTAGAACTGCTCCTCCACCGCCAGCGACCAACAGTGCAGCAGCGGTTTGAACAGCGCTGGCGCGGCGAAGTAGTCGACCTGCCGGGCAAACAGGAAGTTGCAGGCGAAGGCGAGTGTCGCAATCGCGCTCTTGCCAAACTGCGACAGGTCTTCGGGCAGGAACAGCAGCCAGGCGGCAAGGCCGGTAGCGGCTACTGCCGCGAACAGTGCGGGCAGAATGCGCCGCACCCGCCGTTCGTAAAACCGCGCCAGGGAAAACCGCCCGTCGGCCAGCTCGCGAGCAAGGATGCCCGTGATCAGAAAACCGGAAATGACGAAGAAGATGTCGACCCCGACGAAGCCGCCATCAAGGCCGGGAAAGCCGATGTGAAACAGCACGATCGGGATAACGGCAAGCGCCCGCAGTCCATCGATCTCGGGTCGGTAGCCCGCTTCCCCGGTGCTGCGGAGGCTCACGCGGCTCAGGCCTTGAGGGTCCGGTCTATGTAAAGGCCGACATTTTCGCCCAGCACGTCGAGCGGAACGTTGCCGCCGGTGACCACGGCATCGTCGAAATCGCGCAGGTCGTACTTGTCACCGAGGGCCTGCTTCGCCCGCTCGCGCTGGGCGAGGATTTCGCTGTGACCCATCTTGTAGCCGCAGGCCTGGCCCGGCCACGAGCAGTAGCGATCGACTTCCGGCGCGACTTCGGCCCGGCCTGAACCGTTGGTGGTGGTGAACCATTCGACCGCCTGTTCGCGGCTCCACTGCTTGGCGTGCAGCCCGGTATCCACCACCATGCGGCAGGCCCGGAACGCGATGGATTGCAGATAGCCAAGCTGACCGACCGGATCGCCTTCATAGGCGCCCAGTTCGTCACCCAGCGTTTCGGCATAGAGCGCCCAGCCTTCGGTATAGGCGCTGAAGGAAAGAAGCGCGCGGATCAGCGGCATCCGGTTGGCATATTCGCCCTGCCAGACGTGGCCGGGAATGCCTTCGTGGAAGGCCAGGGTGGGCAACGAATAGCGGCTGTGGCGGTCGGTATCGCCAAGGTTGAGCCAGATCTTGCCGGGGATCGAACCGTCGATCGAACCGGCCCCGCCATAGGCGCCCGGCGCGCCCGGCTCCTCGGCCAGGGGCAGGCGGCGGATCTCAAGATTGCCGCGCACCAGCGTGCGGAAGGCGAGCGGCAGCTTCGTGCGGATGAAATCGATCTTGCCCTGCATGGTGGCGATGATCTGGGCGCGGCCTTCGTCGGTCTGGGGAAACTTGAAGCGCGGGTCCTTGCCCAGCGCGGTCATCCGCTCGCCCACCGTGCCGGCGGTGTAGCCCAGCGAGCGCAGGATCGGGTCCATCCGGGCGTGAAGCAGGGCCAGCTGTTCATGGCCCATGCGGTGAATATCGTCGGGACTGTGGCTGGTGGTGGTCGCCGCGCGCAGGCCCCAGGCATACCATTCGGCGCCATGCGGGCGCGCCCATAGCCCGGCTTCGGGCTTGGCCAGCGCGCGCTGCGCACGCAATTCGGCCAGCTGGCGGTCCAGCGCGGGGACCACGCTGGCGGTCACGATCGACCGCGCCCGCGCGTCCCAATCGCCGGGGATCGAGCCGGTGCGGCTGACCAGCGATTGCACCATGGCGCCGCCGCCGCGGGCATCGGCCAGGGTGCGCTCCATCGCGGCAAGGGTCTTGTCGAGCAGGAAGTCGGGCGGAACCAGCCCGATGGCGCGCGCCCTGGCGATGCGGTCGGTCTCACCATCGAGCTGGGCCGGGAACTGCGCCAGCCGGGCGAGATAGGCCTCGGCATCGGCCGCATCGCCGATCTGGTGATCGCTATCGAGGAAACGCGGCGTATCGAGATAGCCGCCAACGTTCTGGATCACGGCGTAGGGCGAATTGCGCCATCCCCCCACCGAGATATCGCCATAGGGCAGGGCGAGGCCATCGAGCCCGGTGCGAAAGGCGCTGCGTACCACGGCCAGGCTGGTGCGGGTGGCGGGATCGTGGGGCTGGGCCTCCAGTTCGATGGCGGTCTTGAGTGCGGATTCGAGCAGCTTGCGCTGCCGCGCGATGCCGGCCAGCGAGCGGTCGCCCATCTGGCTGCGCAGCGCGGCGTGTTCGCCCTTGTCGAGCCCCAGCGAGGTCGCGCCCTCGGGCGCCATTTCGAGCAGCTGCCAGGCCAGCCGGTCAAGCCAGGCTTCGGCATCGGGGGAAACGGCGGCGCTCGCCGGATGGGGGGCACAGGCCTGAAGCGCAAGACTGGCGGTTCCGGCCCCCAGCAGGGCGAGGGTCTGGCGGCGGGAAAGCGAAAAGGTGTCCATTGCCACATGCTTAGGCAGCGGGGGGATGCTGTCAAACCCTGATCGACCTGCTACGGTGCATCGCCATGGACACCGTGCTTTCGATCCTCGTTCTTGCCGCGATCGCCCTTGTCTGGGGCGCGTTCGCGCTTTGGCGGCGGGGCGGAGCGCGCAAGCAGGTGGTGCTGATGCTGATTGCCGCCGGCGTGCTGGCGGCCAATGTCGCGATCTGGGTGATCCCGCTCGACGGCAAGCTGGCGCCGCCGTCAAGCGAACTCAAATAGCGATCAGCGGATCGGACAGTCGGGCGAAAGCCGCATGTCGAGGTAATTGTCCACCGAGCGCATCAGATCGTCCATCTCGTTCTCGAAGAAATGGTTGGCGCGGGGGATTTCCTCGTGGTGGATGGTGATGTGCTTTTGGGTGCGCAGCTTGTCGACCAGCTTCTGCACCGCGTTGGGGGTAACCACGGTATCGGCTGCGCCCTGGACGATGATCCCCGAGGAGGGGCAGGGAGCCAGGAAGCTGAAATCGTACATGTTGGCCGGCGGCGCGACCGAGATGAAGCCGCGGATTTCCGGGCGGCGCATCAAGAGCTGCATGCCGATCAGCGCGCCGAACGAATAGCCCGCGATCCAGGTGGTCGATGCTTCCGGGTGGATCGACTGCACCCAGTCAAGCGCGGCGGCGGCATCGGTCAGCTCGCCGATGCCGTTATCGAAACTGCCCTGGCTGCGGCCCACGCCGCGAAAGTTGAAGCGCAACGTGGCAAAGCCGCGCGCCTGGAAAGTCTTGTAGAGTGCCTGGGTGATCCGGTCGTTCATCGTGCCCCCTGCCTGGGGGTGCGGGTGAAGGATCATCGCCACCGGCGCGCGGGGGCGGGTGGCGGGCTGGAAGCGGCCTTCGAGACGTCCTTCGGGGCCGGGGAAGATGACTGCGGGCATTGCGTTCGCGCCTGTTCTTGCTGGCCCGTGGCGCGGCGTCCGGGGATTTCTCGGATGCCGGACCGCTTTGGGCTAGGATCGGGAGAGAGGCGCTATATAGAAACGAAGGTCCGAAAAGCAACGACAAGCGAACATGTCCGCCCGATTCATCTACCTTGACCATCAGGCCACCACCCCGCTCGCTCCCGAGGCGCGCGCGGCCATGCTGCCCTGGCTGGCTGGGCCGGAAGGAATGGGCTTCGCCAATCCGCATTCGATGCACAAGGCCGGCCGGGCCGCCGCTGCCGCGGTAGAGGTGGCGCGCGAGCAGGTTGCGGCGCTGTTGCCCAAGGGGGGGCGGGTGATATTCACCAGCGGCGCGACCGAAGCGCTCAACCAGGCGCTCCGCTCGGTCCCGCGCGGCGCGATCGCCTATTCGGCAATCGAGCATTCGGCGGTGGTCAATGCCGCGCTGGCCAGCGGCGCGACGTGTCACGAGCTGCCGGTCGGCGGCGACGGCCTGATCGATCCCGAGGTGGACCTGCCAGAGGGTGTGGGGCTGGTCGCCGCGATGCAGGTCAACAACGAGATCGGCACGATCCAGCCCGTGGCGCGGCTGACCGAGCGCGCCCATCAGGCGGGCGCGCTGTTCCTGTGCGATGCGGTGCAGGGCGCGGGCAAGCTCGCCCCGCCCGAGGGAGCAGACCTGATCGCGATCACCGCGCACAAGCTCTATGGCCCCAAGGGGATCGGCGCGCTGTGGGTGCGCGACGGGGTTGCGATCGGCCCGTTCG
>JAKOWQ010000387.1 GCA_029781465.1 Pseudomonadota bacterium | reverse complement strand
TCGCATGGGCGACATAGTCCGGCCCCTCGGCAAGATGCTCTGCATCGAGCTCGAGCCGCTGGCGCAGCGCGCTGTGCGCCCGGGTCGATCCCATCCGGACGGTCACCACGAAATCGGCGCCAAGGAAGATCGCGGTCTGCCCATAACCGATCACTTCGCCGGTTTCGATTGCCGCGGTGCGGGCAACGATGAACAGCTGCGCGCCGTAAACCTCGATCTTGGGTATCTGGTTGGGATTGAGCGCATCCTCGACCGCCAGCACATGCAGGCCGAACTGGCTGCGGACGAGCTCCATTTCCTCGGGCGAGGGATCGGCCAGGCCGACCCAATCGAAATCCCGCCCGGAGAGCGTGGCGCGCGCCTGCCCGTCCACGGCAAGGCTGTGCGGCGATGGCTTCCCTCCCGAATAACGGCGCGCGGCGATCACTGGCATTGCCTTGACCTGCCAAAGTCGCATGATGCTGGCAATCCCGGATCGAATCGGATAGGTGCGACCGGTAAACTTACAACAATGTCAATTGACCGGGAGAAAGCGGCATGAATGCCCAGACGCCAATCGACGAAACCGTCGACATGATCATCGTCGGCGCGGGAATTTCGGGCATCGGCATGGCCGTGCACCTGTCCCGCGACTGCCCCGGCAAGAGCTTTGCGATCCTTGACCGGCGCGAACGGATCGGCGGCACCTGGGATCTGTTCCGCTATCCCGGGATCCGCTCGGACAGCGACATGCACACGCTGGGTTTTTCCTTCGCCCCCTGGACGCATGAAAAGTCGATCGCCGATGGCCCCTCGATCCTCGATTATCTCGAGAGGATCGCCGACGAGCACGACCTGCGCCGCCACATGCGTTTCGGACAAAAGGTTGTTTCGGCCGACTGGGATGGCGCCAGCGCGCTGTGGACCGTGACGGTCGAGACCGATGATGGCGAGCATCGCCGGCTCAAGGGCCGGTTCCTGTTCCTCGGTTCGGGCTATTACGATTACGACGATCCCTATGACGCCGGCTTCAAGGGGCGTGACAAGTTCAAGGGAACGATCATCCATCCGCAGTTCTGGCCCAAGGACTTCGACTATAGCGGCAAGAAGGTGGTGGTGATCGGATCGGGGGCGACCGCGGTTACCATCGTTCCCGCGATGGCCCATTCGGGCGCGGGCCACGTCACCCAGTTGCAGCGCACCCCCACCTGGATGGTCAGCCGCCCGGCCCGCGACGGGCTGAACAATTTCCTGCGCAAGTTCCTGCCCGAAAAGGTCGCCTATGCCTTCACCCGGGCGAAAAACATCTTCCTTCAGGATCTGATGTTCAAGCGCGCGCGCAGTGCGCCCGAGAAGGTCAAGGATTTCCTCACCACCCAGCTCAAGGGGCATCTGGGCGAAAACTATTCCGCGGCCGATTTCACCCCGCCCTACGATCCCTGGGATCAGCGGCTGTGCCTGGTGCCCGATGCCGATTTTTTCGAGGCGATCAACCAGGGCAAGGCTTCGGTGGTGACCGACCAGATCGACAGTTTCGACGCGAGCGGCATCAAGCTCAAGTCGGGCAAGCACCTCGATGCCGACGTGATCGTGACCGCCACGGGATTGAAGATGGTTTTCGCCGGCAAGATCGCGGTCAGCGTCGATGGCAAGCCGGTCGATTTCGGCAAGCACTATTTCTACCGCAACTGCATGTTCTCGAACGTGCCCAACATGGCCGGGGTGTTCGGCTATCTCAACGCCAGCTGGACGCTCAGGGTCGATATCGTCGCCGAATACATCACCCGCCTGCTCGCGCAGATGGACTACAACAACGTCCAGATCGCCAATCCGGTCCTGCCAGAAGGTCAGGAGCCACCGGTGGACGATATCTTCGATTTCTCCTCGGGCTATATCCAGCGCGGCAAGGACCTGATGCCCAAGAACGCGGCCAGCCTACCCTGGCGGCTCAACCAGGATTACCGCAAGGACCGCGTCGACATGCGCCAGGCCCCGATCGACGACGGGGTGATGCAATTCACCCGGGTGCGCGCGGCGGTGGAAGCCTGACTGCCCTTTCACCCGGCCGCGCCTCAGGCTAACGCAGGGTCATGAGCGAATCTCCCCGCATCTGGAAGGCCGCGCTGCTGGTGATCGGCGACGAAATCCTTTCGGGCCGCACCCAGGACAAGAATGTCTCGCAGGTCGCGGCCTGGCTCAACGTCCAGGGCATTCGCCTGAGCGAAGTACGGGTAGTGGCCGACGATACCGCCGCGATCGTCGCTGCGGTCAACGCGCTTCGCGCCGCCAACGATTATCTCTTCACCACCGGTGGGATCGGCCCGACCCACGACGACATCACCGTCGATGCCGTGGCCGAGGCACTGGGCGTGGGGGTGGTGATCCATCCCGATGCCCGCGCGATCCTTGAGCGCTATTACGCCACGCGCGGCGGGCTGACCGAGGCGCGGCTGCGCATGGCCCGCGTGCCCGACGGGGCGGACCTGATCCCCAACCGCATGTCGGGCGCGCCCGGAATCCGGATCGGCAACGTCTTTCTGATGGCGGGTGTCCCCTCGATCACGGCGGGCATGCTCGATGCGCTGACCGGCACGCTCGAAGGCGGGCTGCCGGTGCTGAGCGAAACAATCGGCGCCTGGGTTCAGGAAAGCGAGATCGCCGAACTGCTGCGCGAGACCGAGCATGGCCACGAGGGCTGCGCGATCGGCTCCTATCCGTTCTTCCGCGAGGGCCGCGTCGGAGCCAACTTCGTGATCCGGTCGACCGACCCGGCGGTGATCGAAGCCGCCACCGAGGCACTTGTTACCGGCCTGCGCGCAATGGGTCGCGAGGCGGTGCCGGGTGGTATATAGGCGCTTCGCGATGACCCTTGCTGTTGCTTCGCTGGCCCTGTCCGCCTGCGCCCATGACCGCCACGACGAAGTGCTCGATGCCTTCGAGGCGAACCTTGCCGCCAATGCCAGCGCCACCGAAGCGCTGCGCCAGTGGTGCGAGGCGCGCGGCATCGCCAGCCCGGCGCAGATCCGCGCCGAATTCGTCCGCGGGTCCGACGAGGCGCCCCCCGCGGGGCTGCGCGAGACGCTGGGCGTTTCCGCCGACCAGCCGCTGGGCTACCGCCATGTCAGGCTGGTCTGCGGCGATGCAGTGCTGTCGCAGGCGCACAACTGGTTCGTGCCTGCGCGCCTCTCGCCGGAGATGAACCGCCAGCTGGCCGAAACCGACACGCCCTTCGGCAAGGTTGCCGCCGCGCTGCGCTTTACCCGTGAGCCGATCGCCTCGGCCCGGCGCGGCGATCCCGGTTGCCCGGAGGGGGCGATTTCCACCCACCGCGCGCTGCTGCGTCTGCCGGACGGGCAGCCGCTGGCGCTGGTGGTGGAATGCTATACCGCCGCCAATCTGCCCGCCCGGTAAGCAAAAGGGCCGGAGGTTTCCCCCCGGCCCCTTGGATTGGCATCGCCTGGCCCGATCAGGCGCTGTGCACCTGGGCCACATCGATCTTGAGGCCCGGCCCCATCGAGGACGAGAGGCCCACCTTGCGCAGGTACTTGCCCTTGGCGCCCGAGGGCTTGGCCTTGACGATGGCATCGACGAAGGCGTCGAAATTGGCCTTGAGCGCCTCGTCCGAGAACGAGAGCTTGCCGATCCCGCCGTGGATGATCCCGGCCTTTTCGACGCGGAACTCGATCTGGCCGCCCTTGGCTGCCTTGACCGCTTCGGCGACATTCGGGGTGACGGTGCCCAGCTTGGGGTTCGGCATCAGGCCCTTAGGGCCCAGCACCTTGCCGAGACGGCCGACCAGACCCATCATGTCGGGCGTGGCGATCAC
>JAKOWQ010000376.1 GCA_029781465.1 Pseudomonadota bacterium | reverse complement strand
ATTGGGAAACGCGCGGCTATGTGAACATCGTGATGCGCAACTACTGGATGTATGAGCGCCAGGCGGGCGGTCCATCGGAAAGCCGGATGGCGCTGGCGCAGGGGCTGTGGCCGACTTTCCCGGGCCTTGCCGGATCGAACGCGGTGCGCATGACGCCCGACGGGGTGATCCGGCGTGGCCGTTGATCCGGAACGGACCTTCAAGCCGGTCAGCATTGCCGTCCTGACCGTTTCCGACACCCGCACGCTTGCCGACGATAGCTCGGGAGCGATCCTGTGCGACCGGATCAAGGCTGCCGGACACCGCCTGGTCGAACGAGCGATCGTCAAGGACGAGGTGCCGCAGATCGTCAGCCGCCTCAGCACCTGGATCGACGATCCCGCAATCGACTGCGTGATCACTACCGGCGGCACCGGCATGACCGGCCGCGATGTTACCCCCGAAGCGCTCGAGCGGATCCGCAATGAAGGCGGCGGCAAGGACATTCCCGGTTTCGGCGAGCTGTTCCGCTGGCTCTCGTTCCGCTCGATCGGCACCAGCACGATCCAGAGCCGCGCCTGCGCGATCGTCACGCGCGGAACCTATATCTTCGCCCTGCCCGGCTCGAACGGCGCGGTGAAGGATGGCTGGGACGGGATTCTGGCCGAACAGCTCGACAGCCGCAATCGGCCCTGCAACATCGTCGAGCTGATGCCGCGCCTGCGCGAGACCTAGGGTCAGGACCTAAGCCCTTGCCTTTCTGTTCCGTATATGTTCCAATATGCGGATGCCCAGCCCCATCCATGGCCGCGGTGCGCAATCGGGCGCGGCGCCGCAGCGCTTTGGCCTTGCCGCGCGCGAGGCCGATGGCGACTGGCTCGACGCGCAAGAGGGGATCGATGGCCCCGCTCCCAAGCTGCGCACCGAGGTGACCCTGGAACACGCCAGAACGATCATCGCCACCAATCAGTCGCCCGATATCCCCTTCGATCGCTCGATCAACGCCTATCGCGGCTGCGAACATGGCTGCGCCTATTGCTATGCCCGGCCCAGCCACGCCTGGCACGATCTCTCGCCCGGTCTCGATTTCGAGACGAAACTGTTCGCCAAGCCCGATGCCGCGCGCTTGCTGCGCGCCGAGCTGGCGAAACCTTCGTGGCGCTGCCAGCCGATCGCGATGGGCACCAATACCGATCCCTATCAGCCGATCGAGGCGCGCTACCGGATCACCCGCCAGGTGCTCGAGGTCTGCCTTGAGGCGCGCCAGCCGGTGACCATCACCACCAAGAGCGCGCGGGTGCTGCGCGATCTCGATCTGCTGGCGCAGTTGGCGCGGCTGAACCTGACCGCCGTCGCCGTTTCGGTGACCAGCCTCGATCCCCGGCTCTCCGGTCAGCTCGAACCGCGCGCAAGTTCTCCGGCCAAACGGCTGGATGCGCTGGAAAAGCTTGTCGCGGCCGGGGTGCCTGCGCACGTCTCGGTCGCTCCGGTGATCCCCGCGATCACCGATGAATTCATGGAGCGCATCCTTGAAGAAGCCGCCGCGCGCGGGGTCAAATCGGCCAGCTGGATCATGCTGCGCCTGCCGCACGAGGTCGCCCCGCTGTTCAAGGAATGGCTGGGCGTCCACTTTCCCGAACGCGCCGACAAGGTGATCCACACCGTCCAGGCGATGCGCCACGGCAAGGACAACGATCCGGGCTTCTTCACCCGGATGAAGCCGCTCGGCACCTGGGCCGACGTCTTCCGCACCCGCTTCCGGCTCGCCTGCAAGCGGCTGGGGCTGAACCGTGAACAACCGGTGCTCGATTGCAGCCGGTTCGTGCGCCCGGAAACGAATGGGCAGATGCGCTTGCTCTGACTCAGCGAGCTGATAACGTGGCATCAGACGCAAACTCTGGGGGAGAGACCGTGCGCCTGCATGCCATGCTCGCCGCACTCGCCTTGACCGGTTGCGGAGCAATGCAACGGCCCATGCCTTTCGATCAGGTC
>JAKOWQ010000358.1 GCA_029781465.1 Pseudomonadota bacterium | reverse complement strand
CTTGGCCGATCTGCTAAACAAGCTCCCCAACAAGAGTGCGTTTATCCGCAAGGCGATTGCGGCTCAGCTTGGCGTGGCCTGTCCGCTCTGCAATGGCAAGGGCGTGGTGGCGCGCGGCGTCCACAATCACTTCTCGCCGCTGCTGGCCGAACTCCGCCTCAAGCCCTGCGACGGCTGCGGCGAGCAACTGGCGATCCCGCTGGACCCCGCGGAACTGGCGCCCGAGGATCACGAGCGCCTGGAACAATTCTTCCTGGGTGGACCGTTCTACTGCAACGGCTGCTATGAGAAGGCGCCCAGCTGCGACGATTGCGGCTGGCATGTCACTCCCGATCTGGCGGCGGAGCATCATCGCCAGGCGCATTGCCAGCAAGCGCACCCATGACCCCCGTGCTCGATTCGCTCCGCGCTCGCTGTGCCGCTGCGCTCCCCCATCCGGATGCCGCCCTGATGCACGCGCTGGGGGACCAGACGTTGACCTGGGTGATCCGGCACCTCGACACCTTGCCGCGCCAACCGCTGGGACGCCCTGCCTCACGCCGGGATCTGGAAGCACTCCTGAGCCGCCCCCCCTCCGAGGAAGGCCGCTCGCTCCCCGCGGTGCTCGACGAGTTCGAGCACGTGGTCAGCACCCATGCGGTGCGCACCAATCATCCGCGCTTCCTGGCCTTTGTCCCCGGGGCGCCAAGTTATCTTTCGGTGCTCGGAGAGTTGCTCTGTGCTGGCACCAACTTCTTTGCGGGGGTGTGGCTCGAAGCCGCCGGACCGGCGCAGGTTGAACTCGTGGTGCTCGACTGGTTCAAGCACTTCCTCGGTTCCCCCGCCGAGGCACGCGGGGTGCTCACTGGCGGCGGGTCCGAGGCCAATCTGACCGCGCTGGTGGTGGCACGCGAACAGTATCCTGTCGCCGACCGCGGCCGTTTGATGCTCTATGTGACCGAACAACGTCACTGGTCGATCGATCGCGCCGCGATGGTGATCGGCATCCTCCCCGGCCAGATTCGCCCGGTGCCCGCCGACGAGCACTATCGCCTCTCGCTACCGGCCCTGCGCGCGCGGGTGGCACAGGATCGGCGCGCCGGGTTGGTGCCGTGGGTGGTGGTCGCCAACGCCGGCGCGACCAATACCGGGGCGGTCGATCCGCTCCCAGCACTCGCCGATTTCTGTCAGCGCGAGCGGCTGTGGTTCCATGTCGATGCCGCCTACGGCTGGGCTGCGGTGCTCAGCGCCGAGGGGGCGCAGCAACTTGCGGGCATCGGTCGCGCCGATTCGCTCACCCTCGATCCGCACAAGTGGTTTGCCCAGACGTTCGACGCGGGATGTGTGCTGATTCGGCGGGGCGAGTTGCTCCCGCGCACCTTCGCCATGCGTCCGGAATACATGCAAGATGTCGAGCCGGCGACGGACGAGGTCAACTTCGCTGACCATGGCATCGCGCTCACAAGGCGCTTTCGCGCGCTGAAGATCTGGCTGTCAGTGGAGGTGCTGGGGCTGCGCTGGTTTCGCGCCCTGGTCGAGCACTGCCTCGCTCTGGCCGAACTGGGGCAGGCGCTGCTGCTCGCCACGGGGCGCTTTGAGATCCTTTCGCCACCCCAGTTGAGCATCGTCTGTTTTCGGTATCTCCCCG
>JAKOWQ010000332.1 GCA_029781465.1 Pseudomonadota bacterium | reverse complement strand
CTTCACGCCAGCTTGTGGCGTCACCGGATGCCGCTGCCGCAGCTCTGGTCGCCTCTTCGGTCGGGGGCCTGGCTGTCGCTGGAACCGCACACTACGCCACCCTTGCGCTGGCACAGGCCATCATCTGCGGCGTCTTGTTTCTCTTGCTCGCGCTTTTCAAGCTTGGGTTCCTCGCGAACTTCTTGTCCAAGCCGATCCTCGTCGGTTTCGTCGGCGGGCTCGCGCTGGACATCCTGGTGAGCCAGATAGCCAAGATGCTCGGCATCTCGATCGACTCGGGCGGCGATTTCGTGGAGAAGCTGACCGGGCTGGTGACTGGACTGGGGTCGATCAACGGGGTCTCGGCAGCCATCGCGGCCGCGTCGATCGGGATCCTCCTGCTCGGCAGACGCTTCGCGCGGGCCATCCCGTGGGCTCTGGTCGTGCTGATCCTCTCTACGATCGCGGTGAGCATCGGCAGCCTCGAAGATCTGGGCGTGGCCGTCCTGGGCCCCGTGCCTGCGGGCCCCCCGGCCCTGACATGGCCGATTCTCGATTGGACGACCTGGGCCGCCCTGATTCCCTCGGCGATCGCGCTCACGATGGTGACCACCGCCGAGGGGCTGCTCGTCTCACGCGCATACGGGGATAAGAACCACTACCCGACGAGCCCGAACCGCGACCTGTTCGCGTTCGGTCTGGTCAACATCGCTGCGGGCGCGCAGGGCAGCTTCAGCGTGGGCTCATCCACGTCCCGAACCGCGGCGATGGACCAAGCCGGTTCCCGTACCCAGCTGCCGTCGCTGGTGCTGGCGGTGGGGACACTGCTGCTGCTTCTGTTCGGCACCGAGCTGTTGGCCGGCATCCCGTCTCCCGCCATCGGCGCGATCGTGGCGATCGCCATCATCCCGCTGCTCGGCGTGGGTGAGTTCCGCGCGCTGTGGCATCTGGACCGTTTCGAGTTCATGGTCGGCGCGGCGTGCTTCCTGGTGACCCTGTTCGTCGGGTCGATCCCCGGGATCCTTCTGGCGTTC
>JAKOWQ010000281.1 GCA_029781465.1 Pseudomonadota bacterium | reverse complement strand
GGGGCAAGACACTGGCCCTTGCAGCGGCGATGCGGGGCGGGGGCCGGCTGATCGCCTGCGATACCGACCGTGCGCGGCTTTCCCGGCTCGCCCCGCGCGCCGAGCGCGCCGGGGCGGTGCTGATCGAGACCCGCTTGCTCGATCCGAACCGCGAAGCTGCCGCGCTGGGCGACCTGGCGGGCAGGTGCGACGCGGTGCTGGTCGATGCGCCCTGCTCGGGCACCGGCACCTGGCGGCGCAATCCCGAAGCGCGCTGGCGGCTGAGCGAGGCGGAACTGGCGCGTTACGCCGCGATCCAGGCGCGGCTGCTCGATCTCGCGGCCGGGCTGGTGAGGCCGGGGGGGCGGCTGGTTTTTGTCACCTGTTCGCTCCTCGATGCCGAAGGCGCGGATCAGGCCGCCGGGTTCCTTGCGCGCAACCCCGATTGGCGCGCCGATTGTCCGGAACTGGGTGCCGGGTCGCCGCGCGGGCAGGGGCTGCGGCTTGATCCGCATCGGGACGGCACCGACGGCTTTTTCATCGCACGTTTTGTTTCGCCATGTTAGCGGTGGCGCAAATGACTAGGCTCAAGGAGCAGTTGATGCGTTATACCCCCGTCGCCGCCGCGCTTGCGCTGGCGATTGCCGTTACTTCCAGCGTCGGCCAGGGCGCCCCGCCGCAGCCGCTCGATCCGCGTGCGGCCGCGCTGGTCCAGCAGGGCCGCGGCGCGCTCGCCGCCGGACAGGCCGACGTGGCGATCGACGATTTCGAGGCCGCCCTGGCGGTTCAGCCGGGCCATGTCGCGATCTACCTCAACCTTGCCGAGGCGACCCGCAAGCAGGGGCTGCAGGGCAAGGCGCTGCACTATTACCGCCAGGCGCTCACGCTTGAGCCGGACAATCAGTATGCCATTGCGGGCGAGGGCATGGCGCTGGTTGAAAAAGGCGCGGTGGAAAAGGCTCGGCGCAATCTGACGAGGCTGCAACAGCTGTGCGGCAAGTCCGATTGCGCCCCGGCGCAGGAACTTGCCGCCGCGATCGACAAGGGGCCGCCCGCGCAGGTTGCGGTGTCGGTTGCCGATGTGCAGGCCGCGCCTACCGCATCGCCCAATTGATCGTCAGATCAGATCGCGAAATTCGTCCAGCACGGCGCGATAGACCCGCTTCTTGAATGGAACGATTGCCTCGGGCAGCTCGGCCGGATCGATCCATTTCCATTCGCAGAACTCTGGCGGATCGTGTCGCTCAAGATGGATGTCGGCATCCTCGCCCGCGAAGCGCGCCAGCACCCAGTGCTGACGCTGTCCGCGATAACGGCCCTTCCATAGCTTGCCGATCAGCTCGTCAGGCAGATCGTAGAGCAGCTCCTCACGGGTGGTGGCGATCACCGTGATGTGGCGCTCTTCCACCCCGGTTTCTTCCCACAGTTCGCGCAGCGCGGCCTGGTGGAGATCCTCGCCATCGTCGATTCCGCCCTGGGGCATCTGCCAATAGACCCCGCCCTCGTCGGGCTGCCCGCGCGTGTCGATGCGCTTGCCGACAAAGGCATGGCCGTGCTGGTTGACCAGCATGATGCCCACACATGGACGATAGGGCAGATGGGAGTGAGGGTCGGTCATGGCCGCCCCTTACTCTCAAACCTTCTGCAACATCAACTTCATCGCCGCGATCACCTTTGCCGTGGCCGCTGCCGCGCTGGGCAGGGCCTTGCGGGTGGTGGTGAAATCGTGGGTCATGCCCGCGATGTGCATGAACAGCGTATCGACCCCGGCATCGACCAGCTTGGCCGCCATTCGCCGCCCCTGATCCTGCAAGGGATCGAGCCCCGCCGTCGCGACGATCGAGGGGCACATGCCCTGGGCGCTGGCATGAAGCGGAAAGGCGCGCGGATCGCCGCTCTTGGGCAGATAGAGCGAATAGAACCAGTCCATCGCCAGCTTGGTCAGCAGATGGCCCTCGGCAAAATGCACCATCGATCCGTCCTGCGATTCGTCGGTAGCCGGATAGAGCAGCACCTGCAGCAGCATCGGCGCGGCGGCGGGCCGGTCGCACAGCGCGCGCGCGGTTACGGTGGCCAGATTGCCTCCGGCACTGCCACCGATGGTGACGATCCCCGTGACCTTCCGGTCCAGTTCCGCCGGGCTTCCCGCCAGCCAGCGCGCCGCCGCCTCGCAATCGTCGGGCGCGGCGGGGAAGGGGTGCTCGGGGGCAAGGCGATAGTGCACCGCCAGCACCGGCAGGTCGAGCTCGGCGGAAAGCTCCGTGCACAACGCGTGGTGGGTATCGAGATCGCCGATCACGAAGCCGCCGCCGTGGAAAAACAGCACCACCGGCGAAGGGTCGCGGCTTTCCCGCACGTCATAGAAGCGCAGCGGAATATTCCCTGCCGGGCCGGGGCAGGAAAGATCGCGGATCAGCGCAAGGGGGCGCGGATCGGCCTCGGTCATCGCCTTGAGCGCGAGGTACCCGGCGCGTTGCTCCTCCGCCACCAGTGCTTCGGGGGGCGGCAGACTGTTGACCAGGGCCAGGAACCCCTGAACGTCTTCGCGGATCAGCGGCGGGTTGTCGGACATGGCAATTCCTCTCCTGTGGCGGTTTAATCGACAGGTTAAGTCGCCGATAGCCACTTGACTAGCCGCCTTGGCGGGCCTCTTGTCGATTTGGCCGCCAAGGAGATTTTCTTGATTGCGCGCGGCACTGCGGGAGGACTAGGGCGCCATTGCCCAGCGGGGCAAGGTCTGCCGGACAAGGAATACCGAATGGCAACGCAACTCGCCGAACCCGAAGCATCCAGCCAAGCAAGTCCAGAATCCGTCGTCATCCGCTTCGCGGGGGATTCGGGCGACGGCATGCAGCTCACCGGGGGGCAGTTCACCCTGTCGACCGCGCTTTCGGGCAACGATCTGGCGACTTTTCCCGATTTCCCCGCCGAAATCCGCGCGCCGCAGGGCACGCTGTTCGGGGTTTCCGCGTTCCAGATCAATTTCGGCTCGACAGAGATCGACACCGCGGGCGATGCGCCCGACGTGCTGGTGGCGATGAACCCGGCGGCGCTCAAGACCAACGTCGGCGCCTTGAAGCCCGGCGGCCTCATCATCGCCGACAGCGGCGAGTTCACCAAGCGCAACCTCGAAAAGGCGCACTACGCGGCGAGCCCGCTTGAGGACGGAAGCCTGGCCAAGTGGCAGCTGCTGGCGTTCGACATTTCCGCCCAGACGCTCGAATCGGTCAAACCCTTCGGCCTTGGCAACAAGGAAGCGCTGCGCTGCAAGAACATGTGGACGCTGGGGCTGGCGCTGTGGATGTTCGATCGCGATCGCCAGCCGCTGGTCGATTGGCTCAATGCCAAGTTTCGCAAGAACCCGGTGCTGGCCGAGGCCAATATCGCCGCGCTCAACGCCGGCCATGCCTATGGCGAAACGGCGGAGCTTTCCGGCTCGCTGCACAAGGTCCATCTCGATCCGGTTGAAGCGCCGGCCGGGCTCTACCGCACCATTTCGGGTGCGGAGGCGGTGGCGCTAGGGCTGGTGATGGGGGCCAAGCTGGCCGATCTGCAGATGTTCTTCGGCGGCTATCCGATCACCCCGGCCAGCTCGATCCTGCACTATCTGGCGACGATGAAGGAATTCGGCGTCACCACCTTCCAGGCCGAGGACGAGATCGCGGCAATCGCTTCGGCCATTGGCGCGAGCTATGCCGGGCACCTGGGGGTTACGTCCAGCTCGGGCCCCGGCATTGCGCTCAAGGGTGAGGCGATGGGGCTGGCTGTGATGACCGAGCTGCCGCTGGTGATCGTCAATTCGCAGCGCGGCGGCCCCTCGACCGGGCTTCCCACGAAAACCGAACAGAGCGATCTCTACCAGGCGGTCTACGGCCGCAACGGCGATACCCCGATGCCGGTGATCGCCGCGCGCAGCCCCGGCGATGCCTTCGAATGCGCGATCGAGGCCTGCCGCATCGCCACCCAGTACATGACCCCGGTGATCCTGCTGACAGATGGCTACATCGCCAACGCGGCCGAGCCGTGGAAGGTGCCCGATCCTGCGGCCTATGCCCCGTTCCCGGCCCGGTTCCTGACGACGCGCAACGGCCCCGATGGCACCCTGCTGCCCTATGCCCGCGACGAAAAGGGCGCCCGCCCGTGGATCAAGCCCGGCACCCCGGGGCTGATGCACCGCATCGGCGGGATCGAGAAGAACCCCGGCACCGGCAATCTCGATTATAGCCCTGCCGCGCACCAGGCGATGACCGACGCGCGCAAGGCCAAGGTCGATGGCGTCGCCAAGGGCATCCCGGCGCAGGAAGTGACCCTGGGCGAGGAGAGGGGCAAGCTCGCCGTGGTCGGCTGGGGCAGTACCTTCGGCCCGATCCACCAGGCGGTGCGCCGCGCGCGCGGCAGGGGGCTGGACGTCAGCCACATCCACGTCCGCCACATCTGGCCGCTACCGGAAAATCTCGGTGATCTTCTCAGGGGTTACGAGCGGATCCTCGTCCCCGAAATGAACACCGGCCAGTTCAAGACCGTGCTGCGCGATCAGGTCCTGGTCGATGCCAAGCCGTACAACAAGACCAGCGGGCAACCCTTCACGATTGCCGAAATCGAAGCCGCGATCGAAGGAGCGCTGGCATGAACGACATGACCCCCATCGGTGTGACCACCACCCTCAAGGACTGGGAAAGCGATCAGGAAGTTCGCTGGTGCCCGGGCTGCGGGGACTATGCGATCCTCAAGGCGGTGCAGCGCACCCTGCCCGAGATCGGGGCGGACCCGGCCAAGACGGTGTTCGTCAGCGGGATCGGCTGTTCCAGCCGCTTTCCCTACTACGTCGAATCCTATGGCTTCCACACCATCCACGGCCGCGCGCCGGCCGTGGCGACCGGGATCAAACTGAGCAATCCCGAGCTCGATATCTGGCTGATTACCGGCGATGGCGACGGGATGTCGATCGGCGGCAATCACACCATGCACCTTATCCGGCGCAACCTGAACTGCCAGATCATGCTGTTCAACAACGAGATCTACGGCCTGACCAAAGGGCAGTATTCGCCCACCAGCCGCCTGGGCACGACCAGCCCGACCACCCCGCTGGGCTCGGTCGATCGCCCGGCCAGCCCCTGTGCCTTCGCGCTGGGGGCGGGGGCGCGGTTTATCGCCCGCGGGTTCGACGTCTCCAAGCACCTGCCCGAGGTGCTCAAGGCCGCCCATGCCCACAAGGGCGCGGCCTTCATCGAGATTTTCCAGAACTGCATCGTCTACAACAAGGACCGCTTCGAGGATTTCGCCGCCCCCAAGGGCGCTGAAGACAGGCAATTGTGGCTCAAGCACGGCGAGCCGATGCTGTTCGGCAGCGAGAAGACCGGCGGGATCAAGGGCATCGCGCTCGATCACGAAAACCTCTGCCTCAAGGTGGTCGATGTGGTGGACGGAGATTGGCAGGCGGCCAAGGTGATCGTCCACGATGTCACCAACCGTTCGGTTGCGCACATGCTGGTCGAGCTGCCATTTGGCGCGTTCCCGATGGCGCTGGGGGTGATCTACGACGATCCCCGCCCGACCTACGAGGATGCGCTGCTGGGTCAGGACGCCACGGCGCGTGAAGGCAAGGACACCAGCCTCGCCCACCTCCTCGCCAAGGGTCAGACCTGGACGGTTGAAGACTAGGCGCGGCTTCCCATCGCCCGGATCGTCAGCGTCCAGCCGATCCCCAGCACCCAACCGGCCAGAACGTCACTGGGCCAGTGTACGCCCAGCCAGACCCGGCTGAAGGCGACCAGAGCCGACCAGATCAGTGCCAGCAGCACCAGGGGACGGGTGCGACCGCTGAGCTGGCCGAGCGCCAGCGCAACGGCAAGATAGATCGCCGCCGACCCGGAGGCGTGGCCGCTGGGAAAGGCAAGACCGTCCGCCGGGGCCAGATAGGGCACCAGTGCGGGGCGGGGGCGGGCGAACAGCAGCTTCATCGCCGCGTTGAGGGTGGGTGCGGACAGAACCGTCACAGCAAGCAGGGCCGCTTCGCGCCATCGTCGCGCCAGCAGCACCGCGCCAAGCGCCAGCCCGGCAACCAGTGCGCGCGGCGTTCCCGCACCGCTGGCGGTAATCGTCTGCCAGAAGGCTGCCAGCCATTGCGGCCCGCCGGGCAGACCCTGCTCACCGCGCCACAGCAGCACGCCGGTGCGGTCCAGCTCGGTGGTCCAGCCTTGTGCCATCGCCAGCGCTATCAGCGCGAAGGCGGCCCAGCAGACCAGCGCCGCGCGCGCAGTGGTGCCCGGGGGCGGGATCGAACCACCGACACCATGATTTTCAGTCATGTGCTCTACCAACTGAGCTACCCGGGCAGCGCTGCGGCGACAGTCCATCTCGGGACCGGCGAGCGGTTGGAAGCGCGCCTATGGCGAAGGCGGCGCCCCTTGGCAAGGGGCTTTTCAAGCCTTGCCCTCATCTTCGTCGATCGCTGGCGGGCCCGGCAGGGCATAGCCATCGTCGAGCCATTTGAGCAGATCGCGGTCCTTGCACGCCTTGGAGCAGAAGGGCGCGTGTTCGGTGCTGCGCGGCTTGCCGCAGAGCGGGCATTTCTTCTGCGCGCCGATCACGGTGCCACCGCCTGGGCCGCAATCGCATCGATCAGCAGGGGCGATTCCTCGTTCCAGCGCAGGTCGCGCCCGGTCCGTTTGCGCAATTCGGCCTCCCATTCGGGGCGGATTGCCTGCCTCACCTCGTCGCAGGCGGTCAGCAGCAAGACGCCGGGTTCGCGAACCTGTTCGGCCTGGCGCAGAAGCAGCCGGGCAAAGGCTCCGGCGCGATCCTGCTGCACCAGCGCGACAAGCGAAGGATGCTCCAGCCGGACGACCAGCTGGACAAAGCCGAACCCGTTCATCGCGGTGCGCTCATGCGGCCAATCGGCCAGCGCGGCGGCCAGCGCGACATCGACCGCCTTGCGATCGGACTTTTCGGCCAGGGTAGGAAAATCGATCCCGATCGAGCC
>JAKOWQ010000265.1 GCA_029781465.1 Pseudomonadota bacterium | reverse complement strand
CAGCGCCACGGTGCGTCCCTGCTCGATCGCCGCCATGGTGGGCGCAAGGCCCGCGCAGCCGACAATCGCCGCGACGGTGATATCGGCGGGGCGACCGGCAGCCTCGACCAGCGCCGCAGCGCCCCCCGCCGCCGCAATCCCGCTTCCCGCCAGCAAGTCGCGCAGCGCCGGAAGGCTGGCCTCATCGGCCACCACCGCCACCTCGGCCGAAAACTCGCGCGCCAGCCGGGCGAGATCGGCGGCATTGCCGTTGGCGGTGAGCGCCACGATGCGCCACCCATCCCGCTCCCGGCGGATCAAGTCGAGCGTCGAGGCACCAATCGAGCCGGTAGCGCCGAGGATCGAGATCGAACGGGTCATGATTGGCGGATTTCAACCGTTGCGGTTCGCGACTGCAAGGATCCGTCGAGCAGCCCTCGGGCTAGAAACAGGGCGGCGATCGCACCCAATACGAAGCATACCGCCAGCAGCCCGTCGACCCGGTCGAACAAGCCGCCATGGCCGGGAATCAGCTTGCCGGAATCCTTCACGCCTGCGCGGCGCTTCATCCAGCTTTCGAAGAAGTCGCCGGTTTGGGCGACTATCGCCACAATCGGACCCAGCGCGATCGATAGTGGCTTCAAATTATAAACGTATTGCGTGAGGATCCAGAGCAAAAGGGTTGCAACCAGCATCCCTCCGAGAAGCCCTGCCCAGGTCTTTGAAGGACTGATCGTCGGCGCGATCTTAGGCCCACCAATTGCGCGACCCGCAAAATAGGCCCCAATATCAACCCCGATCACCAAAGCGACGATCAGCCCGGCGATGAGCATGCCCATGAAATTCGAGCCAAGAACCGCCAAGAGGGTTGCGGCGATTCCCACGTAGATCAGGCCGCCCGCGAGCCACAGCAAGCGGAAGGGCATTCGAGCTTCAAACGCGCGCACTAGCGATGCCCATTCCCAAAGCACCCCCAGTGCCACTAATGCCACGAGCACCGCCCACAGCCAGCCCCCCAGCCACAGCGCGGTCCCTGCGACCGCGATCATCACCACGGCCGAGGTCACCCGAACGCCAAGGTCGCTCTTTTTCGCGGGAGCCTCGCTCATATGCGCCACCCCATCCCTCTCTCGTCACCCTGAACTTGTTTCAGGGTCCATTCCTCCCCTCGCTCCGCCGCACCCGAAGGCGCGATGGATGCTGAAACAAGTTCAGCATGACGGGTTTGCTGAGCAAACTGGTTGTCACCGCCCGCCATAGCGCCGCTCCCTCTTGGCGAACTCTTCCAGCGCCGCTTCGAGATGCGCGGGGGTGAAATCGGGCCACAGCGTATCGACGAACATCATCTCGGCATAGGCCGCCTGCCACAGCAGGAAGTTCGACAGGCGCACCTCGCCCGAAGTGCGGATCAGAAGGTC